>NZ_JBDNWF010000019.1:0-45679 GCF_047721125.1 Acetobacter papayae
TTTTTATCTTGAATGGAAATCCCATTTTAATATTTTCCGTATTATGTATAGTCATGATTCATTTGTAATCGGGTCGTAATGCAGCGATGCGGCCCCGACAGAAAGTATGGCAAGCATGGTGTACCCAGTTGAGGCGCTGTCGATAGCAGGGCTTGTGCTTTCGCCCTGTGTGTCCGGAGCAGCCTATTTTGGATTGCATCATCGTACCCGCCGTAGGGCTGTGCTTGCCCCTCGTTCCGATTGCCTGACCGATGCACTGACGGGCCTGCCCAACAGGCAGGCTTTATCTAACTGGATGGACAAAAACCTTTCTGCCCGCCGCCAGCACGTGGGGCGCATCGCCCTGTTCATGATTGATCTGGATCGTTTTAAGGAAATCAACGACGAAAGAGGCCACTCGACGGGAGATGAAATCCTGCGTGTGCTCGGGCGACGGCTGCGGCACAGTGTGGATGCCAAACGGGGTGAATTCATTGCCCATGCTGGTGGCGACAAGTTTTTCGCATTCTGCTCCTTTTCCAATCATAGTATTGTGCCCGATTTTCTTGCGCGCCTGCGCCGGGCGCTGAGCCGGCCTGTTCGACTACAGGGCGGGCGTGTGACTATTCGTGCCAATTTTGGTGTGGCATTCTGGGCTGATGGCGTGCCGAGTGGCGAGACCCTGCTTGTTCGGGCTGAACTGGCTATGAACTGCGCAAGAAATTCAGGCCAGCAGGATATCTGCTACTACGATCCCGCCATGGATCAGGTTATTCGGCATAGGCTCAACATTGTGGACGAACTGCGCTATGCCGTAGCCCGGCAACAATTTAGCCTGTGCTATCAGGCGCAAAAACGGATTAGCGACAAGAAAATTGTAGGGTTTGAAGCGCTGCTGCGCTGGGAGCACCCAATGCTTGGCGCGGTTTCGCCTGTGGTGTTCATACCCGTTGCGGAAGAAAGCGGGTTAATACAGGAAATTGGCGAGTGGGTTTTGCGCACGGCCTGCCATGCTGCCAGTCAGTGGGAGCAGCCCTATCGTATCAGTGTTAATGTTTCCGCCGAGCAGTTTCACCATCATGATCTTCCGGGGCTGGTGCGTGATGTGCTGGAAACTACCGGTCTTTCCCCCTCAAGGCTGGAGCTTGAGCTGACGGAAACCGCCATTTTCACGGATATGGCTCGTGCAACAGCCATTCTGAATGAGCTCAAGGCAATGGGCGTTTCCATTGCGGTGGATGATTATGGTACCGGCCATTCTTCTCTGGGGCTGATCCGCGATATCGTGTTCGACAGGATCAAGCTGGATAAGCTGTTTGTGCAGAACGCTCTGGGGAATGAAACCGACAAGGCTATTATCCGCGCGGTTATTTTTCTGGGGCGCAGTCTGCAAACGACCGTTCTGGCTGAAGGTGTGGAAACGGAAGAACAGTTTGCCTTTCTGGCGGATGAAGGCTGTGACGAAATACAGGGTTTTCTGCTTAGCAGGCCCCTTCCCCATGATCTGCTGGTTGCAACCGGCAAGGTTAGCCTGATCGCGGAGTGATAAACTGACGATGGGTTGAGTGGGCGTTGTATTGTACATTTTACAATCGTTTTTAATGTTGGATCATGTCCATCGCTGCCGATTGGGGTGGGGATAGGCGTTTTCCATTGCTGCCTGTGCGCAAGGTGTGTCTTTTTATATACACATCATTAACGCGCATTATTAATGGCACATATTTTTATCGTAAATTCTTGACTTGCACGGCCTCGGGTGATTGAAATTGCCACAGGACGAGCTGGCGAACGCATTCGAGTTCGCGCGATAATGTTAAGGAAGTATTCTGGGAATGGGGACTCTGTTATTACAGACTATTCGCCGCGACACTGCCCGGGTTTTGTTCGGGATCATGTGTTGTCGCTAAGCGTATATGTTGCTTTATAAAGCGGAAGATTACTCTCCGCGAAAGAAATTGTCAGATAATACGGTTTGTGATGCCTGAGGGATCAGGCTGAAAACCATTATTCATAAAGAACCAGCCATGCGTTTTTTATCCCGTTCCAGTGTGCTTTTGGGCAGCGCCGCATCTGCTATTTTTCTGTCTCCGGTTTCGGTGCAGGCTTCGAGCGATCCTGAACTGGTTGCATTGCGCCGTGAAATGGAAAGCATGAGAGGCGAAATTCATCGTCTGCAATCGCGGGTTGCTAAATACGAAAATACTAGCCCGGTTAGTGAAACTCCGCACAAACATGTGCCGCGGCATCTGATTACCGCCGGAGCAGGAGAACCTCAGCCGATTTTCAATGAACCAGCTCCGGTGCGTACCGGGCAGCGCACCACGGCGGAGAGCCGTGTTGCGCTGCCGGAAAGCCCCACAATGTCCTGGAAAGACTTCAAGGCCGCGACATCCAAGGAAGAAAGTGTTCATGTTGGTGGTATCCAGATCGGTTTTCCGAACGGACGCCCCACCATTGCTTCTGATGACAAAGCCTATGCTTTCTCCGTAGGGCTTTTGGCGCAGGAAGATTTTGGCGGTTTCATGGGGGTCGGGCCTTCAAAGGCAGGCGGAAATTTCAATAACTTCACACAGAATGCCCGCAGGCTGCGGCTGTATTTCTCGTGGCGTTACAAGGACTGGGTGGTGAATGTCACGCCTGATTTCGGCTCCAGTTCAGTCGATGGCTCGGCGGGGCTGTTCGAGGCCAACGTGAACTACACTGGCCTGCACCATACGACGCTGACAATCGGCTATTTTCAGCCCAGAATGGAAGAAGAAAGCGCGGAGCGCTCCGGGGCTTTTGAGTTTCTTGAACGTCCGGCGATTGTCGATATCGTGCGTAATATTGCCGGGGGTGTCGGGCGCTTCAGTATCGGTGGCGAACATTACGAAAAACGCTGGCTGGTCGCGGGCTATTTCACCGGGCACAAGTTTGGTGACCGTTCCTCCACCACGGTATCGGACAGCCAGACAGGTGCCGTTTTCCGTGCTGTGGGCAGGCCCTATGTCAGCAAGGATATAGATGTGCATGTCGGGGCTGGTGCAACGGCAGCTTTCAAGGTTAACCAGACTGCGAATGGCCGCCAGTATACGGCATCCAACAACATGGAAATTCCGTTGGGTGAAGCCTCGCTGCTTTCTTCCGGGGCACTGTCCAATGTGGCGCAGATCTGGGCTGCAGGGCCGCAGTTGGCCCTGCGCTACAAGCGGTTCCTGATCAAGAGCGAGTATTATCATATTGGCGTGCAGCGGAATTCCGGTGCTGATAACCCGCAAAACCTGCCTTCTCTCGGGTTTGATGGCTGGTACGTGGCGGCCAACTATACTCTGCTAGGCAAACCGCGGGCCTATAACGAAAAAATCGGCGCGTTTACGGCACCCGGTGTCGATTATGATTTCGACCCGAGCCGTAACCACTGGGGGGCAGTTGAACTCTCCGGCAGGTGGAGTGTTACCAACCTGCATGATGATGGTGGCGGCAACCAGCAGACCGCATGGGAAGGCGGGCTGAACTGGTATCCCAACCGTTATTTCCGCTTCATGCTGGACTATGAGCGCTTCATCGTTTCCCGCACGCCGACTTCCACCAAACCCACGCAGCTTAACTACTTCGGCACCACTGGTAACGCTGTGGTTGGGCGTGTGCAGGCTGCTTTCTAACCCGTTATTCCAAAAACAGTTTTTCTATTGATCATACCATTGCGGAGCATAATCCATGACACGGTTTTCTGGTCTTACGCGTCGTTCCGTCTTCAAGAGTGGTCTGGCCTTGGGGGCGGGGCTGGTTGCTGGCGGTCTGGTGGGGCGGCAGGCAAACGCGGCCTCCTACTCACTGCTGAATGTTTCTTATGACCCCACGCGTGAACTGTATGCCGACATTGGCAAGGCATTCAGTGCCGATTGGGCGCATGATCACGCGGGCGATGCGGTGCGTGTGCGTTCATCTCATGGTGGTTCTGGTGCACAGGCACGCTCTGTTCTGGACGGTGCTCCGGCCGATGTCGTAACGCTGGGTCTAGCTTATGATATCGATATTCTGGCGCAAAAAGGCCTGCTGGCGGCAGACTGGCAGAAGCGCCTGCCCCATAATTCGACACCCTATAACAGCACCATTGTTTTTCTGGTGCGCAAGGGTAACCCCAAGGGTATTCATGACTGGCCCGACCTGATCCGGGACGATGTGCAGGTTATAACGCCCAACCCCAAAACGTCCGGTGGGGCGCGCTGGAACTATCTGGCCGCGTGGGGCTGGGCCTTGCAGCAGCCCGGTGGTTCGGAAGAGACAGCGCGCGAATATCTGAAATCGCTCTATGCTCATGTGCCGGTGCTCGATACCGGTGCGCGCGGGGCTACCAACAGCTTCGTGCAGCGTGGGCTTGGGGATGTTCTGCTGGCATGGGAAAACGAAGCCCTGCTGGCAACCCACGAACTGGGGCCGGATAAGTTCGACATTGTTGTTCCCCTCAAAACCATCCTGACCGAACCACCCGTTGCGGTTGTAGACAAAAATGCTCAGGCGCATGGCACGACCGATGTGGCGCAGGCTTATCTGGAGTTCCTGTTCTCACCTGAAGGGCAGCGTATCGGGGCGCGTCATTACTTCAGGCCGGTCGACCCTGCCATCAAGGCAGAAACGGCCTCGGCCTTTCCGCATACAGACACCTTCGATATTGCCAGCCTTGGTGGTTGGCAGAGCGTTCAGAAGCGCCATTTCTCTGATGGCGGTATTTTCGACCAGATTTACACCAAATAAACTGTCTTTTCAGGGGGGCAGGTCGGGCGGAGTCCAATATCTGCCCGGCCTTGATACATTTTATTCCTGCACGATCTCCCTATAAGCTGTGCAGGAAACACCGGGGTCCCTTCCCGTCTGGTCGGGTTTTGGGAGACAGGGCTGTATCTGCCATTCAAGCATTGCGGCGGTTTGGACTTTCAGAAACGGTTATCCTGTCAGGCGGCTCAGGCACTGATCCAGAGCGCCCACAAGCCAGTCTATATCATGATGCTGGAAGGCGAGCGGTGGGCGAAGTTTGAGCACATTGCCATAAGGCCCTGCCACGGATGTCAGCACATGGGCGTCGCGCAGGGCTTCGATCAGATCAAGTGCCAATGCTCGGTCGGGTTCCTTGGTCTGACGATTTCTGACCAGTTCAAGGCCGATAAACAGACCGGCTCCGCGCACATTGCCAATGCAGTGATGTTTGTTTTGTAAAGCACGGAGCTCTGACAGGAGCCGTTCGCCTACTGAGCGGCTGTGCTCCAGCAGGTTTTCAGTTTGTATGACATTCAGCACTGCCTGAGCTGCGGCCATGGAAACCGGGTTGCCACCAAACGTATTGAAATAAGGTGTGGCCTCACTGAACGAGGTCAGAACCGGGGCTTTGGCCATCAGCCCCGAAACAGGCATGCCGTTACCCATGGGTTTGCCCGTGGTGATGATGTCAGGCACCAATCCGTGGCGGCCAAAACCCCAGAAACTTTCACCCGTTCTGGCAAAACCGGGCTGCACTTCATCTGCGATGAAAACACCGCCATTACGGTGCACGGTTTGTATGGCCGCCTGCATGAAGCCGGGTGAGCCGGGCAGAACCCCATCGGATGAAAAAATACTGTCGGCTATGAAACCGGCAAATTTCACGCCTTTAGCGGCCATGTCATCAACGCAGGACTGGATTTGTGCTGCAAACCACAGACCCGGATCGGGTGCCTCAACACGGTAGGTATCTGGGGCGGGTACCAGCCATGTTGTGGCATCCACAGGCTGAGCGCCACCCAGCGCGGGAGAGGCTCCAGATGTCAGGGCGCTGGTGCCATGATAGGCCTCACGCGTGACAATAAGCCCTGTCCCACCTGTATGTGCACGGGCAATGCGGATTGCCAGATCATTGGCTTCAGACCCGCTACACATATACATGACCCGGTCGATCGGGGCGGGCATGGTGGCCAGAATAGCGTCTGAATAATCCAGAATACGTTCGTGCAGGTAGCGGGTATGGGTGTTGAGGGCCTGCATCTGCTCATGCACGGCCGCCACTACGGCAGGGTGGCAATGCCCGATGCTGGCGACGTTATTGTAAACATCGAGATATTTTGTGCCCTCGGCATCCCACAGATATTGTCCCTGCCCGCGTACCAGATGCACCGGATGACGGTAAAACAACCGGTAGGCTCCGCCCAGAACGGCGCGTCTGTCGGTCAGGCGGCGTGTTTTCTTGTCCAGTGTGGCGGCGTCACCCGGCTGGAAACTGTTGGTGTCCATGATGGTCGAGCGAGGGAGCATTATGGTCTTGTTCCTCTTGTGCCGGATACGCGCAAACGGAGGTATGGAATGATCAGGTAAGCCGGATTTGCAGAGGCATGGGGTAGATTATTTCATTTTGGTGTCGGAATAACATCCCTTGTCATCGGCACATACCCTGACTTACTGTGCTGAAAATGCCGCCCGACAGCAAATTATTTTGTTCCGACGGTAGACCCTGAGACTACGGAGCCGATGGTGACGCCATGGCCTCTTCGCATGCAGACCCGCTGGATGACACGCTCCTGAACCACATGGCCCATCAGGCTGTGGCGCGATACCCGTTTTGCCATCTGGCGCGGGTTTCTCTGGTGACACGCTCTGAAAATGCGACGTTTCTGGTTGAAACCACTTCCGGGCGTTATGCGCTGCGTATCCATCGCCCCGGTTACCACGAGCAGGTCGATATCGAGAGCGAACTAGCATGGCTCAAAGCCCTGCATGAGGAAACGGATATTCCCGTTCCTCTGGCTTTGGCTGATTGTGATGGCGAGCACGTATTAACACTGGCTGTGCCGGGTGGTGGTTATCGGTATGCCGTGCTGTTTCACTGGCTGGAAGGCGAAATGCCCACCGCATGTCTTGATCCGCTTGCATTCCGGCAGTTGGGGGAGATTACGGCTAAACTCCATCAGCATAGCCGGAACTGGGGCCGGCCCACGCCATTCAGGCGGATCGTGTGGAATCACGAAACCATGGTGGGGCCAGAAGCCCATTGGGGAGACTGGCGCGATACGCCCGGGCTGTCCGCGGCTGATTCCCAGTCTATTGCGCAGGCTATGAGGCAGGTCGGGCAGGAACTTTCGGTTTATGGCGGAGACGCCGAACGATACGGCCTGATTCACTCTGACCTGCGGCTGACCAATCTGATCCTGCATCCATCGGGCACACGGGTGATCGATTTTGATGATTGCGGGTTTGGCTGGTTCATGCATGATCTTGCCGCAGCCATCAGCTTTGAGGAACATCACCCATCCGCCCCGGCATGGGTTGAAAACTGGCTTGAGGGATACGAGCAGGTTGTTCCGTTATCGGCGGAAGACCGGGCCATCCTCCCTGCCCTTTTCGTGCAGCGTCGTGTGCAGCTGACGGCATGGACAGGGTCCCATGCACAAACGGATATGGTGCGTAGTCTGGGGCCTGACTGGCTTGAGCACACAGTGCGTCTGTGCCGCCGTTATCTGGACGGCAAAAACTGGGCCATAGGCTGTGCGTGAGTGTCGATCCTGCTCTTCCACCAATGGAAGAGCAGTCTAGTACTTATTTCTTACGATAATAGATGCCCGTGTTATCGCACCTGTAAATGGTCTGGGCTGAAGAAAAGAAGCCTTCTTTTGGCTTTTCGCCGATAACCTGACAGTGAGCCTGTTCAATGAACTGGTCCCATTGCTGGTTCTTGTAATTATCCAGCAGAATTTCAGCGCCCCACATTCCCAGCCCGACCACGATCAGGGCAGCCAGGATAATGCACACAGTTTTTATGTGCCTGGACATGGTTCATTCCTTAAAGAACGGTTTTTGCTGCGGCGTTGTTCTTGAGATTCTTGGACGCCTGACAGCTCTGCTCTGAACTCTGGCACCGTGCTTCATGTCACGCAAGATGGCCGGTAGCCATAACGGGCTGAACCATGTTGGGTTTACGTAAAACCGTAAACTGCAAAGTCCCGTGATTTTGCGTTGGTTGCCCTCAGCCTGCGGGTGGGCAACCGTTATGCGGTCCTATCCGTTGATTTATATCAAGGCCGCCTTGCGGATATTTTGTCAGTGTCTGCAGGCCTCCGGGCGACAGGGTGATCAATAAAGTGTGGCCTGCAACCAGAGAAAAAACCTGTCGCATGGCATTGGCCCGCCAGATTTCGATGTATTTGCTACAGGAAAACCGTCATGGGTATAAAAGTTGCCGTTATCAAGGAAAGCGGAGCGCAGGAACGCCGTGTCGCCTTGGTGCCATCAGTCGTTCCGCGCATTGCCAAGCTGGGATGTGATCTGCTGCTGGAGGCCAGTGCCGGAGAGGCTTCTTCCTACCCTGATGCCAGCTACCAGAATGTGAGTATCCAGCCAGACAGAACGGCCATGCTGAATGCGGCTGACGTTGTGCTGGCGGTTGAGCCGCCAGAGCTTGACGTTGTGCGTGCGATGAAGCCCGGTTCTATTCTGGTTTCGTTCCTGTATGGGCGCAACAATATCGAACTAGTCAAGGCGCTGCGTGATGGCAAGATCACGGCTTTTGCCATGGAGCAGATTCCGCGTATCAGCCGCGCACAGGCCATGGATGCCCTGTCCAGTCAGGCGACACTGGCGGGGTATTATGCCGTGCTGCTGGGCTCGGTCAGCATGCCCAAAATCCTGCCCATGATGACAACGGCCGTAGGCTCCCTGCGGGCGGCACAGGTGTTGGTCATGGGGCTTGGCGTGGCCGGATTGCAGGCTCTGGCAACCGCGCGGCGTCTGGGGGCTATAACCGAAGGCTATGACGTGCGGCCCGAAACGCGCGATGAGGCGCACTCCCTCGGTGCGAAGTTTGTCGAGACCGGGGTAGATGCCACCGGTCAGGGTGGTTATGCGCGTGAACTGACGGCAGAAGAAAAAGCCAAGGTGCGGGCCGTGCTGACAGACCATATCGCCAAGGCGGATCTGATCGTTACCACGGCGGCTGTTCCCGGCCGCAAGGCACCCCGCCTGATTGACGCTGAGCAGATTGCCAGAATGAAACCGGGCGCGGTGATCGTGGATATGGGAGCGGAAGGCGGCGGTAACTGCGAAGGAACCAAAGCGGGAGAAACGGTCAAGGTCGGCCCGACAACGCTGATAGGCCCGGTCAATCTGCCTTCCAGTCTGGCGGAACAGGCCAGCGAGCTTTACTCCAAAAACATTCTGAACCTGCTCGAACAGATTATAAAAGACGGCAAGGTTACGCTGGATATGACGGATGAGGTTATCGCCAAAACACTGGCGACTCATGACGGCGCAATCACGGCGGAACCTGTGCGCGAAGCCGTGGAAGGCCCGCCCGCAGGCCAGCCGGTTGTACCGGAAGCAGCCCCCGTCAGCCCGACCCCGAAAGGATAACCCGCCATGATTACGTGCATGACGTTCATCATTGCTCTCTATATCTTTGTACTGGCCGGTTTTACCGGTTACATCGTGATCAGCCGCGTGCCGTCCATCCTGCACACGCCGCTGATGTCCGGCTCAAACTTCATTCACGGTATTGTTGTTGTCGGGGCGTTGAGTGTGCTGTTTTCAGCCACCAGTGTCACGGAGCAGGTTATCGGCTTTTTCGGCGTTCTGCTTGGGGCAGGCAATGTCATGGGCGGGTATGTCGTAACCGACCGCATGCTGGCCATGTTCCGCCCCAGCGTCAAACCCGCGGCCACTTCGGATGAAAAGAAGGCGCAGTCATGAGTGCTATCGAGTATATCGTTGGCCTGAGCGGCCTTGTTGCGTCCGCACTGTTTATCTATGGCCTCAAGGACATGTCTTCCCCCACAACTGCGGTGCGCGGTATTGTCGCTGCGGGCTGGGGCATGGTGTGCGTGGTTGCGGTCTGCTTCCTTGAGATTTTTAATGTTCCGGAAGAGGCGCGCCCTTACCTGCCCGTCAATATCGCGTTGGCCGTGCTCGCTCTGCTGCTCGGTGGGCTCTGGGCCGGGCGCAAGGGCCGCACGGTTGAAATGACCGCCATGCCGCAGATGGTGGCCCTGTTCAACGCCATGGGTGGCGGTGCGGCTGCCGCTGTGGCGGCAGTGGCATTTCTCAAGCATGAAAGCAGTGCCCCCCTGCCTCTGGGCGTGACAGCACTGGGCGGGCTTATCGGCTGTATGTCTTTCAGCGGGTCTATCATTGCATGGGCCAAGCTGGATGGGCGGATGAACAAGCCGCTGCGCTTTGGTGGTCAGCAGGCGTTCAATGCCTTTGTTTTTGCCGGCACGCTGCTTCTGGCTGGGCTGACTGTCTGTTCACAACTGGACCCGGCACCGGTAAGCGGGCCTTATGCCACGCTCTTTTTCATTGGTGCGCTGGCGTTCGGTATCTGCATGACAGTGCCGATTGGTGGTGCGGATATGCCGGTTGTTATTTCGCTCTATAATGCTTTTACCGGTCTTGCGGTCGGGCTGGATGGGTATGTGATGTCTAACCCCGCCCTTATGGTGGCGGGTATGATTGTCGGTTCGGCAGGCACTTTGCTGACTGTGCTGATGGCCAAGGCCATGAACCGTTCCCTGTCCAATGTGCTGTTCAGTAATTTCGGCGCGACATCGGAGCAGGCCAAAGGGCCTGAGGGGGAAATGAAATCCGTTGGGCCGGACGATGCCGCTACCAGCATGCGTTATGCATCGTCGGTCATCATTATTCCCGGTTATGGGCTGGCGGTGGCTCAGGCCCAGCAGAAGCTGTACGAGTTTGTCAAACAGCTTCAGGCGGCGGGGGTGGATGTCAAATTTGCCATCCATCCCGTGGCCGGGCGTATGCCGGGCCATATGAACGTGCTGCTGGCCGAGGCCGGTGTGCCGTATGACATGATTTACGATATGGAAGACATCAATGACAGCTTTGCCTCAACGGATGTGGCGCTGATCATCGGTGCCAATGACGTGGTGAACCCGTCTGCCCGCACGGACAAGACCTCCCCCATTTACGGCATGCCCATTCTCAATGCGGATCAGGCACGGCAGGTTTTTGTGATCAAACGTGGGCAGGGCACCGGGTATTCCGGTGTGCAGAATCCCCTGTTCTTCCTCAAAAACACTGCCATGGTTTATGGCGATGCTCAGGCAGTTCTGAGCAAGATGGTCGAAACCCTTAAAGGGCTGGGCAGTAACTGACCCCGTAATGCCCCAGAACCCAGTCGAGGAAATGAAAATGGCCGGAAAAATGAAAGCCGCGGTCTGCCACGAGTTTGGAAAGCCGCTGACGATCGAGGAACTCGATATTCCAACGATCAACCAGAACCAGATACTCGTAAAGGTTGATACCTGCGGCGTCTGCCATACTGACCTGCACGCAGTCCGGGGGGATTGGCCGGCCAAGCCCACGCCGCCTTTTATCCCCGGGCATGAAGGGGTCGGGCATGTGGTTGAAGTCGGCAGTAATGTCGACTGGATCGCCAAGGGGGATATCGTGGGCGTGCCGTGGCTGTATTCAGCCTGCGGCCATTGCGAGCACTGTTACGGCGGGTGGGAAACCCTGTGCGAAAAGCAAGATGACACCGGTTATACCGTCAATGGCTGCTTTGCCGAATACGTGGTGGCCGACCCGAACTATGTTGCACGTATTCCTGCTGGCGTGGACCCACTGCATATTGCTCCGGTTCTATGTGCCGGGCTGACGGTCTACAAAGGCCTGAAAATGACAGATACCAAAGCTGGGGACTGGGTGGCGGTGTCCGGTGTTGGTGGTCTCGGGCAGATGGCTATTCAGTATGGTGTGGCCATGGGGCTGAACATGATTGGTGTTGATATTGACGACACCAAACTGGCTCAGGCCAAGGAACTCGGCGCGGCGCTGACCGTTAACGCCCGGGAGGCTGACCCGGCGGCCTTTATACAAAAGCAGGTGGGCGGTGCGCATGGCGCACTGGTAACAGCCGTATCCCGCACGGCCTTTTCGCAGGCCATGGGGTATGCCCGCCGGGGCGGCACCATAGTGCTCAATGGCCTGCCGCCGGGTGAGTTTCCTATATCGATCTTCGATATGGTCATGGCTGGAACAACCGTTCGGGGGTCTATTGTCGGTACCCGGCTTGATATGATCGAAGCATTGTCTTTCTATGGACAGGGAAAGATCCGTTCCGTCGTCAAGGCTGACAAGCTGGAAAACATCAACCAGATTTTTGATGATCTTCAGAACGGCCGGGTTGCTGGCCGCATTGTCATTGATTTCAGGAACTGATCTGCCAAACCAGTAAGGAGCCATCACATGGCCTACGCTACAACCAATCCGTTTACCGCGGAGCAGGTAAAAGTCTATCCGAACGCTACCGATGCGGAAATTGACGCAGCACTGGACAAGGCACAGGCAGCCTATCTGTCATGGCGGCAGACATCTTTCGCTGAGCGGGCGAAAATCCTCCAGAAAGCCGCTGATATTCTGCGTCGTGACAGCGATAGCTATTCCAAGCTGCTCACACTCGAAATGGGCAAGCTGTTTTCAGAAGCCAAGGCGGAAACCGAACTATCCGCGGCTATTTTTGAATATTACGCCAAAAATGCCGAAGCGCTTCTGGTGCCGGAAGACCTGCCCGTAGCCAGCAAGGATGAAGGCCGCGCCAAGGTCATTCATCAGCCGCTGGGTATTCTGCTGGCCGTGGAACCGTGGAATTTTCCGTTCTATCAGGTCGCACGCATTATCGCGCCGCAGCTTTCCGCAGGTAACACGATCGTTCTCAAGCACGCTTCCAACGTGCCGCAGTCTGCCGAGGCAATGGATCGGCTGATGATCGAGGCCGGTCTTCCTGCCGGAGCGTTCCAGAACCTCTTTCCCACTCACGCTCAGGTCTCGCGCATTATTGCGGATCATCGTGTGCGGGGTGTCGCCCTGACTGGCTCTGAAGGGGCTGGGGCCAAAGTAGCCGCCGAGGCCGGTACGGCTCTGAAAAAATGCACCATGGAGCTTGGTGGGGCTGATTCCTTTATCGTGCTGGAAGATGCCGATCTGGAAAAAGCAATCAAGTGGGCCGTGTTTGGGCGTCACTGGAATGCCGGGCAGGTTTGTGTGTCCGCCAAGCGCATGATCGTTGTGGATGCGGTTTATGACCGCTTTCTGAAGGGCTACCGCGAAGGGGTCAGCAAGCTGAAAATGGGCGATCCCATGGATCCCTCAACCACGTTGGCCCCGCTGTCTTCTCAGGGTGCGGTCGATAGCCTGAAGCAGCAGGTTCAGGGTGCTGTTGCCGCCGGTGCCAAAATGGAAGAAATCCCGTTGGAAATGCCCAATGCAGGTTCCTTCTTCCGCCCGGTCATTCTCACGGATGTCGGTAAGGACAATCCGGCCCGTCGTGAGGAGTTCTTTGGTCCCGTAACGCTGCTGTTCCGTGCCAAGGACGAGGCAGACGCCATCGCCATTGCCAATGACAGTCCCTACGGTCTGGGTGGTTCTGTCTTTACCAAAGACGAAGCGCGCGGTGTGCGGGTTGCTGAGCAGATTGAAACCGGCATGGTTTATATCAACCACCCCACCATGGTTAAGGCAGACCTGCCTTTCGGTGGTGTGCTGCGCTCTGGCTTCGGGCGTGAACTCATCGGTCTTGGTATCAAGGAGTTCGTCAACCACAAGCTGATCGACGTGGTTGATATCGACGCACCGTTCTGAAAACGGTTACGGCGGGGCACCTGTAAAGCGCCCCGCCGTAAGAAAGATCCTGTGATCTTTACGGCCCCGGCTGGGTATGCCTGCCCCGCCGGGGTATTTTTTATTCTGCTTCAGGCCAGCAGCATCTCATGACTATGCTGTTCAAAAGCGTATCCATCCTGCCCGCTATAATCAGTATTGTCAGGCAGATGGAAGCGCTTGATCAAATGGTTCAGCTTCTGCCCCTCTTCTGCCAGCATGTGTGAGGCTGCATTGAACTGCTGGGCAGCCGCCGCGTTCTGCTGTGTTGTTTTATCCAGAGAACCAACAACGGTGTTGATCTCGGCCAGTCTGGCGGACTGATCCTTGGACTCTTGGGCAATCAGGTCAAAATTCATGCCCATGCTTTGAATAAAATCGGCTGTCAGGCGCATGGTAACGCTGCCATCCCGCACCTTGCCAGACCCTACCTTTATATCCGAGTTGCTTCTGATCACCAGCGCGCGGATATCCTTTGCGGCTTCAGAGCTTTTCTGGGCGAGTGCACGCACTTCACTGGCGACTACGGCAAAGCCCCTGCCAACCTCCCCTGCCCTTGCTGCTTCCACACTGGCGTTGAGGGCCAGAACATTCGTCTGAAAAGCAATGGCGTCAATTACGTCAATGACACGCACAATATGCTCGGCATTGGTTTCGATCCGCTGCATGGCATCTTCGATTTCATGCGTAATATGGGCAGAAGTCGTAACGGAATTGCGCGCGTTATGGCTGACTTCCCGTGCCTCATGCGCGCTCCCTGCTGCCTGTAGAACCTTTTGCGAAATATCAGCAACGGCAGCAGCGGCTTCTTCCAGAGAGGCGGCCTGCCGCTCTGTGCGGGTGGCAAGGTTTTCAGCCCCCATAACCATTTCTCGTGTGCTGTGGTTCATGACCTCCACAGTGCCGGAAATGGAAGCAAACGTATTGGCCAGTTCTACAAGCGAATGGTTGAAATCTTGTCGAAGAGGCTCAAATTCAGGCGAAAACACAGTATCGATCTGAAAAGACAGGTCACCCGTAGCCATACGGCGTAAAGCTGTGGCCAAACCACCAGTTGCCTGACGTAGACGCTCCTGAGCCATACGCTCGGCACGTTCCTGTATGATCAGGCGTTCGGCATCGGCTTTTTGCCTCTGCTGCTCGGCAGCGTGCTGTAGTTTCGTATTTTCGATTGCCGCTGCCCGGAAGACATCAAGCGAGCGGGAAATTTCGCCTATTTCATCCTTACGATCACCATAGGGCACATTGATATTCGTATTCCCCCCTGCCAGATCCTTGATCCGGCCGTTGATGTTCTTCAGGGGCCGCAAAATATTGTAATGTACGGTCAGGGCCGATGCGATCAGAATTGCGAAAAGAAACAGATAGACAATTTGCACGCGGGTGCGTGTCTGGTCGTAAATTTTTACGGCATCTTTTGCGTAGGAAACGGCATGGGCCGTATTGATTGTTCGCAACGAGGCCAGAGTGCCGGACATGGCCTGCTGGAGTTGGAGCAGTTGTGAATCCGCTTCGTTGATTTGGCTTCTGTTGCCTGAAGAAAATGTGGATTGGAATGTTTTCTTATGCGTGCCGGCATATCGGGTCCATTCGGCCTGCAGTTGGCGGAAAAGGGCTTTTTCCTGCTTGGAGCTGACCAGCGGCTCATAAACCTTGATCGCGGCGGCAACACTTTCCTCAATCGGCTCAATCATGGCTTCAAGCGATGTCAGAGCCTCGGGCGAGGCCGCACCAATTTCATCGCTTTCAGTAGATCGAAACGCACGTAGCTGCTCGTCAATGACGCCAATAGCCTTGATGCTGGCTAGAGATTTCTGGTTAATCTGGTCGATTTCGAGATTAACATGCTGTAATCCGCTAATGGAATAAAATCCTGCAAAAATACAGGATATAAGAATAAAAACCTGAATGAGCCCCATGGAGGCCTTGATACTGACAGTCGGCAAGGGTCACCCACTCTTTTATTCATACCTTTAAGAGGTATGACAGGTTGAATACTTTTGGCGCGACAGTGCCGTGCTCCGGCGCGCGTATTCTACGAGTGGGGGTTGCACATTGCCAATATGTTAAATCATGACACTTTTATTGAATTGCTCCTGTCATGGCTTTGGCGGATTTTCGTGCGGCCTTACGTTCTTTCATGGCCATGCGTTCATAGCGGATACGCTGGCGCAGCCAGTTCAGCATGCCGGAGAAAGTCAGTACGGAAATTCCGATAAACATCCAGCGGTCGAGTGGCTCGTGAAAGACAAGATAGCTGAGAAAGACGGCCCATACCATTTGCGTATATTGCGGCAATGCCACCCGGTTGGCTGGTGCGCGTGCAGTTGCCAGCATCATCAGCAATTGCCCCAGAGCGGCGAGAAAGCCGTAGCCGAATAGAAAAATCCACGCACGTATGTCCGCAGGCCAAGTAACGTGCATGCCCATAAGCACCCCGTTGCCAACCAGAGGGCCGATCAGGCTGGAGCCAAATAGCGAAAGGCGAACATTTTCCGTGCTGGCCAGCCGATAAGCAATCACGCTGCCTGCATTGGCGAATGCAGCCAGCAGAGCACATAAATGGCCGAGATTGAGGGGGCGTACGCCGGGGCGCAGGACGATCAAAACCCCCACAAAGCCCAGAACAACTGCCAGCCATGCCCAGCCGCTGACTTTTTCTTTCAGCAGCACGACAGAAAGAATGGTGACGAACAGCGGCATGAGAAACATCAGCGCAAGCGCTTCCGGCATGGAAAGCAGCATGAAGGCTTCAACGCTGCATGCGGTTGCGGCAAATACGCATACAGCCCGCAATATCCACATGCCCTTTTGCTGAGGGCGAATGATATCAAGATAGGATTCATGAGGCTGCCGGATAAACGGCAGAATCAGCAGGCCAAACACGCCACCGGAGAACGCAACCTCGAAAGGATTGAGTTGACCAGCCAGCAGTTTGGAAAACGCATCACTGATAGAGAAGGCCGCGTAGCTGCCTAAAGCGAGCAGCATGCCTGAAAAGAGTGTTTTTGAATCCATAGCCTCTTCTACCTCAATGAAAAACGCAGGACAAACCGTTATAGATTAATAAAAAATCTAAATTGATGAATTAAAAAGCCTGTTTCCTGAATCTATATTTGAATGAATGTACGTTTTTGGGGTCGTATTTTAAATGTACAAGTTTGAGTAAAACCGTCATAGACGGAATGTGGTGAAGGAGAGATGTAAAGACTCATTTTATTTCAATGGTTTGTTTGGAATATCTTCTTGGCTTCAAGAATAATACCTTAATCGCGTACACATGCAGGGTTGATACTGCCCGATCACAGGTAATGGTAGAAAGGCAAGGATATCCAGCCACCTGAAAGTCTTGAAGACTTTATTATTTCATAAGGAAAAATTGGCTGGGGGACCTGGATTCGAACCAGGGCTGACCGGGTCAGAGCCGGTAGTTCTACCGCTAAACTATCCCCCAGCGGTAACAGTGTGGTGTAGGTTGTTAGACCGTGTTCCGTTCTGTTGGCGCTCTAGTATCACCCGCTCTGGGGGCTTGCAAGCCCTGCGGCAAAAGAATTTTCAAAAAATCATACATTTGTCTTGTCCGACGGGCTCTGGAGACCCAGAATGCCAACAGATGCCCCTCAACCCTAAAACAACAAGGACCGGACTATGGATCGCATAACGCCCTGGCCCGGCCTCATGGGCAGGCACCCTCCTGATATTCCCGCTGCACCTCGCAATGGGGATGATCGACTTTTTGCGGCTCTGGATCTTGGAACCAATAATTGCCGCTTGATGATTGCGGCCCAGACCCCGGGTGGCTTCAGGGTCGTTGACAGCTACAGTCGGATGGTTCGGCTGGGAGAAGGCCTGCACCGAACAGGCCAGCTCAGTGCGGACGCCATGGCGCGCACGCTTGACGCATTGCAGGCTTGCGCGGACAGGCTGGAGCGTAAGCCCGTTCATGCCCTGCGTGCGGTTGCAACAGAGGCCTGCCGCCGCGCGGCCAACGGGCAGAGCTTTCTGCGCCGCGTGCGGGAGCAGACCGGCGTTGAAATTGACATTATCTCGGGCCGTGAGGAAGCCAGTCTAGCGGTGGAAAGCTGCGCCAACCTGCTGCATGATCCACGCTTTGGACCAGCGCGCAGCCGTGCCCTGCTTTTTGACATCGGCGGCGGGTCTACAGAAATCGCATGGGTGCGCACGGATACCAGCCGCAAGACAGAATCGCTTATTGGTTATCTCAGTCTGCCTGTAGGCGTCATCACGTTATCCGAGCAGTTTGGGCCCGTTCATGCGCTGGATGATCAGGTCTACCGGCGTATGGTTGCCCATACGCGCGAACTCCTGCGCGATTTCGAAAGCGTGCACCGCATCGGTTCGGAAATCCGGCGTGAGCAGGCGCGCCTGATCGGCACAAGCGGCACGGTCACGACTCTGGCCAGTCTGATTCTCAATCTGCCCCGTTATGCCCGTGCCGCGGTCGATGGCTCGCTCCTGCCCGCAGCGAGTGCGCGTCTGGCAGTGCGAACCCTGCAAAAGATGGGTTTTGCCGGTATTGAGCAGCATGGCTGCATTGGCCCTGACCGCGCGCCTTTTGTGTTGCCCGGATGCGCGATTTTTGAAGCCATTCATGATATGTGGCCCATAGAGGATATTATTGTCGCGGATCGTGGTCTGCGGGATGGCATGATTCTGCGGATGATCCGCAAGGAAGGCCTGCCTGCTATGCCCCGCCGCTCCGCTCGTGCTGCTCCGTCCCGGCGCGGCATTTCGTTTCAGCATTCCATGCAGGCTACAGGTTCATGAACGACAGGAAAAACCGCTCGCCCGGTTCTTCTTCAACACTCCGCGTCCCCGGGCGTGCACGAAAAAGCCGCGCCGCTCCCGGTGCAGAGCATAGTCAGGACGATTCACAGGCGGCCCAGAAAATCCGTACGCAGTCAGTAACGCTGCGTACCAGCCGTGGCCGCACAACGGCCCAGCAGCGTTGGCTGGCCCGACAGTTGAATGATCCATACGTGCAGGCCGCCCAGAAACAGGGCTGGCGCTCCCGCGCTGCTTTCAAGCTTATCGAACTGGACGAGCGTTTCCACCTGATCCGTCCGGGTATGAAAGTGGTGGATCTTGGTGCCGCTCCCGGCGGGTGGAGCCAAGTGCTGGTTAAACGTGGTGCCATGCAGGTCGTAGGGGTAGACCTGCTGCCGGTAGAGCCGGTGGCGGGGGCTGAAATCATCGAAGGGGATTTTACCGACCCCGAGATGGCTGGACGCCTAACAGCTATGCTGGGTGGGCGGGCGGACATGGTTGTGTCCGACATGGCTCCTAACACTACAGGGCATGCCCCGACCGATCATATACGCATTATCGGCCTTGCTGAAGAAGCGCTGCATTTCAGTTTTGAAATTCTGGCCGAAGGCGGCACCTTTGTTGCCAAAGTTTTTCAGGGTGGTGCCGAAAAAGCCATGCTGGATACGCTTAAGCAGGCGTTTTCTCAGGTTCGGCATGCCAAGCCACCAGCCAGCCGCAAGGATTCAGCCGAACTCTATGTGGTGGCAACGGGCTATCGCCCGCAACGGCTTGAGGCGGCTGCTACCCGCAATCAGGCCTGAAAACACGCGGGATATCCGATCATGACCGATACAACGCTGGACGCACGGGGGCTGAACTGCCCCCTGCCCGTTCTCAAGGCTAACCGGGCGCTGCGTGCCATGCCTGAAGGCGCACGGCTGCGCGTGCTGGCAACGGACAGGGCTTCGATTGCCGATTTCCAGGTATTCTGCCGCGAAACGGGCCATGCTCTGGTCGCTTTTACAGATCAGAATGGCATCTACGCCTTTACCATAAAGCGCCGTGCGGAAAGCCCTAATACCCCCACCACAGACCGTTCATGATTTCGTTTGGCAGGCAAGGCTTGGCAGATGCCTGCATATCGGGGTATTGGCATCCCCTTCAAGATGGATAGGAACGCCAGCCCCATGTCGGATCATGTCGCATCGCTGTCATTCGAGGACGCTCTCTCCGAACTGGAGAAAATCGTACGCGACCTCGAAGGAGGGCAGATGAAGCTGGAAGACGCCATAGCGGCGTATGAACGTGGTGCGGCTTTACGCCATCATTGTGAAGCGAAACTGAGCGAGGCGGAAGCCCGCGTGCAGGCAATTGTGCAACGGTCCGACGGGGTGTTGGACATGAAACCTTTGGACTGAAGTCGAATGACCAACACGACTCACACCCTCTCTTCCCGCGTGGCTGAAGGCGGCGCGTTGCTCAAGCAGGACATGGCCGCGCGCGCTGCCGTCATGGAAAGCGCGATCGACCACCTGCTGCCCCCGACAACAGGGGGCGATGCCCGCCTGTGGGACGCCATGCGTTACGCAACGCTGGGCGGCGGCAAGCGCCTGCGTGGTTATCTGGCCATCACGGTAGCTTCGCTCTTCGATGTGCCCGAGGCGCAGGCGGCGCGTGTCGCGGCGTCTGTTGAAATGCTGCATGCCTATTCGCTGGTGCATGACGACCTGCCCGCCATGGACGATGATGACATGCGCCGTGGCCAGCCTTCCACGCACCGCAAGTTTGACGAGGCGACCGCTATTCTCGCCGGTGATGCCCTTCAGACCAAGGCGTTCGATATTCTGGCGTCCGACAAGACCCATGCTAGCGCGGAAGTTCGCATCGACCTGATTGCCGCGTTTGCCGAAGCCTCTGGGGCTGCTGGCATGGTCGGCGGGCAGATGATCGATATGGAAGGTGAAGGCCGCGCCCTGCCGCTGGCTGAAGTCAGCCATCTGCATGCGCTTAAAACCGGCTGCCTGATTCGGTATTCCGCAGAAAGTGGTGCCATTCTTGGTCAGGCAACGCCCGACCTGAGGGCGCGCCTGCGGTCTTACGGCACCGCCATCGGGGCTGCCTTCCAGATTGCGGACGATATTCTCGATACAACCGCCACGGCGGAAGAACTGGGCAAGACGGCAGGTAAGGACGAGGCCGCAGGCAAGTCCACCTTTGTTGCGCTGCTTGGTATTGATGGCGCCCGTAAGGAAGCCGCACGCCTGACGGAGCAGGCCATTGCCGATCTGGCTCCCTTTGGTGCTCGTGCGGATCGCCTGCGGGATCTGGCCTATTATGTGATCGAACGGAGAAACTAGAATTATGGCCGATCAAGACGCGTTTGAGCGGATTCCGACGTTTGGCCGTTTTTCTGGTCTGGATCGCGTTCGGTATCCGTCTGACCTGAGGAACCTCTCGGTTGACCAGCTTGTTCAGGTAGCGGACGAGCTGCGTGCGGAGACGATTGACGCGGTTTCGACCACGGGCGGGCATCTTGGTGCATCGCTGGGTGTTGTCGAGCTGACGGTAGCCCTGCACGCGGTGTTCGATACGCCCGATGACCGGGTAATCTGGGATGTGGGCCATCAGGCCTACCCGCACAAGATTCTGACCGGCCGGCGCGAGCGCATCCGCACCCTGCGCCAGCCCGGCGGGCTGTCGGGCTTTACCCGCCGCTCCGAGAGTGAATACGACCCGTTTGGCGCGGCCCATTCCTCCACCTCCATTTCGGCCGGTCTGGGCATGGCCGTGGCGCACCACCTGCGCGCCAAGGACGATGCCTCCTACCGTGAGCGCAACGTGATCGCGGTGATCGGCGACGGCTCGATTTCGGCTGGCATGGCGTATGAGGCGATGAACAACGCCTCCGTTGCCGGGCCGGGTGCGGAACGGCTGATCGTGATCCTGAACGATAACGAGATGTCCATCGCCCCGCCTGTGGGGGCGATGTCCAACTACCTGTCGCGGCTGATGTCCTCGCGCAAGTTCATGGGCCTGCGTGAACTGGCCGGGCGTTTCGTCAAGAAGCTGCCTGCCCCGGTAGAGCGCACGGCCCGCAAGGCGGATGAATATGCCCGCGGCATGATCACCGGCGGCACGCTGTTTGAAGAACTGGGCATGTATTATGTCGGCCCGGTGGACGGGCATGACCTGCCGCAGCTCATTTCCATCCTGCGCAACCTGCGCGATACGGATAACGGCCCGATCCTGCTGCATGTGATCACGGAAAAAGGCCATGGCTACCGCCCCGCTGAAAACGCGGGCGATAAGTATCACGCGGTTGCCAAGTTCAATGTGGTCACAGGCGAGCAGAGCAAGGGACCTGCTGGCCCGCCCAGCTATACATCTGTGTTTGCGCGTGAGCTGGTGCGCCTTGCCGGGCAGGATGAGCGGGTTGCCGCCATTACCGCCGCCATGCCTTCGGGCACGGGGCTGGACGCCTTTGCCAAGAACTACCCCGAGCGCTTTTTCGATGTGGGTATTGCCGAGCAGCATGCCGTCACCTTTGCGGCGGGCATGGCCTCCGAAGGGCTGCGGCCGTTCTGCGCCATTTACTCCACCTTCCTGCAGCGCGCCTATGATCAGGTGATGCATGATGTGGTGCTGCAGAACCTGCCCGTGCGCTTTGCCATCGACCGTGCCGGTCTGGTGGGGGCGGATGGAGCCACGCATGCGGGGTCGTTCGACATTGCCTATCTGGGCTGCCTGCCGGGCATGACCATCATGGCGCCGTCTGACGAGCTTGAACTGCTGCACATGACGGCCACGGCCGTTGCGTTTGACGAAGGCCCGCTGGCGCTGCGCTACCCGCGTGGCAATGGTTTGGGTCTGGATCTGCCTGCTGCTGGCACGGTGCTGGAAATCGGGCGTGGGCGGATCGTGCGCGAGATGGGCCGCCAGTCCGGTGCGGAAAAGGGTGGCGTTGCCATTCTCTCGCTCGGGCCAAGGCTTGCGGACTGCCTGCAGGCGGCGGATATTCTTGCTGCTCAGGGCCTTGCCCCCACGGTTGCGGATGCACGCTTTGCCAAGCCGCTGGACACGGCGCTGCTGGAAAACCTCGCCCGCAACCATGCGGTGCTGATTACGATCGAGGAAGGGTCTGAAGGCGGTTTTGGCTCGCTGGTGTGCCACCATCTGGCGCGCACCGGCCTGCTGGATCAGGTGCGCTTCCGCCCCATGACCCTGCCAGACCGCTTTATCGACCACAACACACAGCCAGCCCAGTATGCCGAGGCCGGCCTCGACGCACCCCATATCGTCGCTACCGCTCTCGCAGCGCTCGGCGTCAGCATGACCGAACAGACGGCCTAAGATATGGCGCGGCGTCGGGCGGATCAGCTCCTGGTTGACCGGGGGCTGGTCGAAAGCCGCAGCAAGGCACAGGCCCTGATTATGGCAGGGCTTGTGTTCTCGGGTGAAAAGCGGATTGCCAAGGCGGGCGATCAGATTGCCGAGGAAACTCCGCTTGAAGTTCGTGGGCAGCCGCATCCATGGGTCTCACGCGGCGGTTGCAAGCTTGATCACGCTCTTGCCCATTTTAACCTCTCCCCGCAGGGTCTGACAGGGCTTGATGTCGGAGCGTCTACGGGCGGATTTACCGATGTGCTTTTGACCCACGGCGCGGAAAAGGTTTACGCCGTGGATGTGGGGCATGGGCAGCTTGCATGGAAACTCCGGGCGGACCCACGGGTGGTCGTTCTGGAAAAGTGCAATGCACGACATCTCGACGAAACACTCATTCCGCAGCCGCCACAGGCTATTGTCTGTGATGCTAGTTTTATTGGGCTGAGAACCGTGCTTCCGGCTGCACTTGCTCTGGCAGCGCCGGATGCATGGGCGGTGGCCCTTATCAAACCCCAGTTTGAAGCAGGGCGTGAGCATGTGGGCGCCAAGGGCGTGGTGCGTGATCCCGCCGTGCATGACGCGGTGTGCGCCATGATAACAGAATGGTGGAGCGCCCTGCCCGGCTGGACTGTTCTGGGGGTTGAGGCAAGCCCGATCACGGGACCGGAAGGAAACCGTGAGTTTCTGATTGCCGCGCGCCGGGTCTGACGCGCGAGCGTTTCGATAGCGTTTCAAGCATTAAATTATTATTTCAGGTTTGCGCGCGTCTTTTGCATGGCAGCCACCTGTTTTTTTGTGTCAAACTCCTGAGAGGTCACAAACCTGTAACACTTGAAAGGGAGCAACGCATCATGCGCAAACTCGCAGCCTTGTTTGGCACAGCCTGTCTTATTGGTGCGGCCGGTATCGCGCATGCGGGTCCCGTTGCTTCCTCACCCGCGATCAGCCAGCCACGCCTGCATGAGTCCGGCGTTGGCCTTCTTAGCCGTTACGAACATGACGGTCTGGTGCTGGCGGATAACGTTCAGGCTGGTTCGCTGACCATTCAGGCTGACCCGGCGGCCATTCAGGTCATGTCCGGCGAGGAAAGCAACCGCTATCGTCTGGCGTTGAAGGATATTCTTTCCGCCGCCGCGACATATGCCTATCTGTATTTTGGTCAGCATCCCGAAAAAGCGACTCTTGTTGTTACGGCAGATGTCCAGCGTGACGGTTTCAGCCATGCTAGCGCTTCTGCCGGTGCACAAGACAATGTAGGCCCGGCGCTGACCATGGAAATTGCCCGCCCGTCTTTCCCTATTTCGGCTGATTCCCGGCCTGATGCCTATTCGGCCCAGACCATTGGCATGATCCTTGACCAGATTGACACGGGCAAGGTGAGCATGGCGCCGTGGTTGCGTTCAGCTCTGAAAAAACAGGCAGCGCTGCCACGTCAGTAAAATGACAGGCCGGCGACGCAGGGAGCAGGAAAAAGCCCATAAAAACCGATTATTGAAAGAGGCTGGTATCTGCCAGCCTCTTTTTTTGTTATAAGAACGGCCTTCTTCTCCAGCAACGCAGCCTGTCTTATGTCCTCTTTTACTTCGTCCTCCCCTTCCCTCACGGCGGATGCGCATGCCGTAGCGCTCATGGATGAGCGTGAACGCGCGCGTATTCTGGCCAAGGCTGCGCTTTTCAGTCCGCCATCTGCGACATTGCCGGATGGCCGTCGTGATCTTGTTGGTCTCTCGCGCGAAGAGATCACGGATATTCTGGTCGAAATTGGTGAAAAACCTTTTCGAACCAAACAGTTATGGCACTGGATTTACCATCAGGGCGTAACGGATTTTTCCCTAATGAGTTCGATCGCCAAGCCGTTGCAGCAAAAGCTGGCCGAGCGTTTCATTATCGGACGGCCCGAACCGGCTACGGTGCAGACCTCATCAGATGAAACCCGGAAATTTCTTTTCCGCTTCCGTGACGGACAGGAGGCGGAAACCGTCTATATTCCTGACCGCAGGGAGGACCGGGGCGCTGTCTGTATTTCATCGCAGGTGGGTTGCACCCTTTCATGCACCTTCTGCCATACAGGTACCCAGAAGCTGGTGCGGAACCTTGGGGCTGCGGAAATTGTCAGCCAGTTCATGGCAGCCCGTGATTCTTATGCGGAATGGCCTAGCCCCAGAGGGGAAACTCCGCGCCTGCTGTCCACCATCGTGCTGATGGGCATGGGTGAGCCGCTCTATAATTATGAGAATGTGGCCAAGGCCATGAAAATCATTATGGATGGCGAGGGTATCGGGCTTTCACGCCGCCGTATTACCCTTTCGACATCCGGTGTCGTGCCGCTGATGGATCGGTGCGGGGAAGAGCTTGGCATTAATCTGGCGGTTTCGCTCCACGCTGTGCGGAACGACCTGCGAGACCAGATTGTGCCCCTTAACCGTAAATACCCGATTGAAGAAGTTCTGGCCGCCTGCCGCCGCTACCCGGCGGCGAGCAACGCGCGACGCATCACGTTTGAATACATCATGCTGCGCGATGTTAATGACAGCGATGCGGATGCGCGGGAACTAGTTCGGCTGATTTCGGGTATTCCCGCAAAGGTTAACCTTATTCCCTTTAACCCATGGCCGGGCAGCGACTATCGTCCCTCCACCCGGGAGCGGCAGGCCAGATTTGCGGAAATTGTGATGAATGCGGGATTTGCATCCCCCATTCGCACGCCCAGGGGCCGCGATATTCTGGCGGCCTGCGGGCAGCTCAAAACCGCCAGCGAACGCGCCCGGGCGGGACAGGCACCGGCTGACGAGTAATTTTTGCATCGATACAGACCATATGCGCACAAAGCAGACTGGTTTGATGGTTGCCTCGGTGATAGGAGAGAGGCAACCAGTTGTTGAGCGTGTTTCAGGAGCACAGTTGTATGGGCATGACTTCCGCCAAAAAAGACGTCAAGAAAGTTGTACTTGCCTATTCAGGCGGGCTTGATACGTCTGTTATCCTGCGCTGGCTGCAGAAGACCTACCAGTGCGAAGTCGTGACATTTACTGCCGACCTTGGCCAGGGCGAAGAACTGGAACCCGCACGCAAAAAGGCGGAGCTGTTCGGCGTAAAAGAAATTTTTGTCGAAGACCTGCGCGAGACCTTCGTCAAGGACTTCGTTTTCCCGATGTTCCGCGCCAATACGCTTTATGAAGGGCAGTATCTGCTGGGCACTTCTATTGCCCGTCCGCTGATCGCCCAGAGGCAGATCGAGATTGCCGAGGCGGTTGGGGCCGATGCCGTGGCCCATGGTGCCACCGGTAAGGGCAATGATCAGGTTCGTTTCGAACTGGCTTACTATGCTCTCAAGCCCGATATCACCGTTGTGGCTCCGTGGCGTGAATGGGATCTGACATCGCGCACCCGCCTGCTGTCCTTTGCCGAGGAAAACCAGATTCCGATTGCCAAGGACAAGCGCGGCGAAGCCCCGTTCTCGGTTGATGCCAATCTGCTGCATTCGTCCTCCGAAGGCAAAATGCTGGAAGACCCGGCGATCGGCCCGGAAGAAATCGTGTTCCAGCGCACGATCTCTCCTGAATCTGCCCCCGATAAGGCAACGGAAATCACCATTGATTTCGTCAGCGGTGATCCGGTGGCCATCAATGGCGTGGCCATGTCTCCTGCAACCCTGCTGACCGAGCTGAACAGGCTGGGCAAGGAAAACGGTATTGGCCGCCTTGATCTGGTGGAAAACCGCTTTGTAGGCATGAAGTCACGCGGCATTTACGAAACACCCGGTGGCACCATCCTGCTGACGGCGCATCGTAGCATCGAGTCCATTACGCTTGACCGTGAAGCCATGCACCTCAAAGACAGCCTGATGCCGCGTTATGCGTCCATCATCTATAACGGGCTGTGGTTCTCGCCGGAACGGCGGATGCTTCAGGCACTGATCGATGCTTCTCAGCACTCCGTGACTGGCCGTGTGCGGCTGAAGCTGTACAAGGGTAATGTGATCTGCGTTGGCCGCGAAAGCCCCAACAGCCTGTATGATACGCGTGTCGTGACCTTTGAGGACGATGAAGGCGCGTATAATCAGGAAGATGCACAGGGCTTTATCAAGCTCAACGCCCTGCGCCTGCGCCTGGGTGCCCAGATCGGCCGCAAGGGTGGAACGCTGTAAGCCAGCGTTTTACCCGACCAGACCTTTTAAAAGGAGCCTGAACGAACATGGTCCGTCATTTTCTGTCAAAATCTGGAACTTTCGCCGCTGTCATGGCGGCCTCTCTCGCGCTGACAGGCTGCGGGGCGCACAAGGATTCAGATGAAGATCTGACACCTACCCAGCAGATGGCCAAGCTTGTAGCCGAGCCGGGTGTGGTGAAGCTGAAAGACGGACTGGCTTACAAGGTTCTGGAATCAGGCCCCAAAAATGGCGAGCAGCCCAAGCTGGGCGATGTCATGATGCTGATTTATGAAGGCCGACTGCCTGATGGGTCCATTTTTGACAGCTCCGAACAGCACGGTAACGGCGCTTATATGCAGATGCCGCTGAATGGTCTGGTCAAAGGCTGGATGGAGGCGCTGCCGCTCATGCATGTGGGTGATAGCTGGATGCTGTATGTGCCGCCGGAGCTGGGTTATGGCCATAAGGCCATGGGGGTTATTCCTTCCGATAGCCCGCTTATTTTCCGTATCCAGTTGCTGGGTGTTGAACATACCCATGCAATGCCCTGATCAGGCACAGGCGCGTATGGGGGCCCTTTTTTCAGAAAAGGCTCCCATTATGCGTTTGATGGTGCAGAGATGCGCATGATGCGTCGGGGAGTTATGGCGGTGGCGGCAGTTCTGCTGCTCGCGGGCTGCTCTCCTAAAAGTCCCAAATCACTTTACGGCAATAATTGCGGCATCTGCCACCATGGTGGTGATGGCATGCCGGGTTCCGTGCCGCCTCTTGTCGGGCGTATAGACAAGATAGCCGCAACGCCTGAAGGACGGCATTATCTGGCGGATGTGCTCATGCATGGTGTGAGCGGCAGGATCATGGCCAATGGCCAGCCCTATAATGCCGAAATGCCCCCTTTTCGCTACCTGAAGGATGAGGATGTAGCCAGCATCCTGACATGGCTTTCCGCCCGGGGTGGGCGAGAGAATGCCCCTGCTATCAGCCCATCGGATATTGCTGCGGCGCGTGCCGCTGCCAAGTCCGCAGGACAGGTGGCGGATGAACGCGATGCTCTGAACCGTCAGCACCCCATTCCCTGAAATTTTGTATAACGTCACTACGGATAGCAGTTACTCTCATGCAGCGTATTTTTTCCGGTATCCAGCCTTCAGGCGTGCCCCAGCTAGGCAACTATCTCGGGGCCATTCGTAACTGGGTAAGCCTGCAGGCAGATCACGAGTGCATTTTCTGCCTTGTGGACATGCACGCCATTACGACATGGCAGGCACCGGAAGAACTGCGTCGCCATACGCTGACACAGGCTGCCATTCTGCTCGCTTCAGGCATTGATGCCTCCAGGCATATCCTGTTCAACCAGTCTGCTGTGTCGGCTCATGCCCGGCTGGCGTGGATTTTTAACTGCGTTACCCGTCTTGGCTGGCTCAACCGTATGACCCAGTTCAAGGACAAGGCTGGCAAGGACCGGGAAAATCATTCATCCGGGCTGTACGTGTATCCTAACTTGATGGCTGCTGACATTCTTGCCTACAAGGCAACCCGTGTCCCCGTGGGGGAAGACCAGAAACAGCATCTGGAACTGGCGAACGATATCGCGCAGAAGTTTAACCACGATTACGGGGTTGAGTTTTTCCCGCAGGTTGAGGCCCTTATCCCGACAGCCGCTGCCCGGGTCATGAGCCTGCGAGATGGCACCAAGAAAATGTCCAAGTCGGACCCATCTGCCCAGAGCCGTATCGAGCTGACGGATGATGCAGATACCATCGCCCTGAAAATCCGCCGTGCCAAAACCGATACGGAAGTGCTGCCAGCGGAACCGGAAGGCCTTGCAGATAGACCTGAAGCCCGCAACCTTGTCGCTATCTATGCAGCGCTGGCAGATATGAGTGCTCAGCAGGTACTCGACCAGCATCAGGGGCAGGGTTTTGGTCCGTTTAAAGCGGCGCTGACAGAGGTTGTGGTGCAGGCCATTGCTCCTATCGGTAAGGAAACGACCCGCCTGCTTGGTGATGAAACGCATCTGCTGAACACTCTGCGTCTGGGTGCGCAGCGGGCTCAGGCCATTGCGGAACCGATTGTCAGCGAAGCGGAAAAGCTTGTGGGTTTTTTAAAATAGCCTGACCGCCCTGCCCCGTTAAAGTCGGGAGGCTGCCAGACGCTTGACCGGGAGGCTGAAACTTCCCATCCTGCCGTGCAGTTTTTCGTTATGTTTTTACGGGGCAGAACAATGGATCTGATCAAAGTTCTCGAAACGCGGTATACAACCAAGGCCTATGATCCGAGCCGCACGCTGTCGGATGAAACCGTAACCCAGCTACTGGCTTCGTTGCGTTACAGTCCTTCCTCAGTCAATTCGCAGCCATGGCATTTTATCGTGGCGGATACGGCAGAAGGTAAGGAACGCCTGGCCAAGGCACTCACCGGGCCGTTCAGCTATAATGCGCCCAAAGTGCGCGATGCCTCTCATGTTGTGGTGCTGTGTGCGCGTGACACGCTTGAACCCGCCTATCTGGATACCCTGCTAGCGCAGGAAGATGCCGATGGCCGTTTCGCCAATGAGCAGGCGCGTGATGCGCAGGGCAAGACCCGTTCAGGCTATGTCAATCTGCATGAGCAGGCTGGAGATGTCGCCCAGTGGGCGGAAAAACAGACCTATATTGCGCAGGGCTTCCTGCTTCTGGCTGCCGGTCTGTTAGGTGTGGATGCAACGCCGATGGAAGGGTTTGATGCTGCAGCTCTGTCGGAAGAATTCAACCTCAAAGCTCAGAACCTGACGCCGGTGGTGCTGGTCTCGCTTGGTTATCATGCGGAGAGCGATTTCAACGCTAAGCTGCCGAAGTCACGCCTTAAGGCTGATGTCGTGTTTTCACGCGCCTGAGGGGGCAAACCTCAACTAATGGTATCACCCGCTTGTAAAAGACGGGTGATACCCATTTAACGAAGCTGACTATCCTTGCTGCCTCGCCGGTTGATGGCCGAGAAACGTGGCTGTTTATCCCGCTCTGTCTGGCAGTCTATACACAGCTTGACGCCGGGTAGCGCCTTGGCCCGTGCAGGGGGAATATCTTCACCACATTCACGGCAATGGGTTTCGCTTTCACCCTGTGGGATATGAGCCCGAGCCCGCTTGACCGCATCGGCAACCGTATCGTCAATCTGATCCTGCACCGCACTATCCGGTGCCCAGCCACTGGCCATGTTGCTGCCTCAGTTCTGATTTGAACACTTCACGCTAGCATAGGCTCTACCTTCCCGCTTTTGTCGATCCGACTAGGGGATGCGCAAACACGAAAAGCAGAAGAAGGCTCGGCGATAGCGTTTTTCGGTAGTAAACGTGAGCAGTCAGAGACTCTGTGCGGAGGCAAGGGCCTTACGGGTTATTTTGCCTGACTTGGTGGTGGGCAGTGCTTCGACAAAATGAATGTCGCGTAGGCCAGTCCATCGACCGAGCGTTTTATTGACCTCTGTTATGAGGTCATCCGCTGTGGGGGGCGTGTCTGCACCCTTGTCGATCACGACATAGGCCACCGGGCGTTGCCCCCTAAGTGTATCGGCAACGGCTACAACGGCGCAGCTATGAACTGCCAGATGAATCGCGATGATTTTTTCGATCTGGATGCCCGAAATCCGTCTGCCTGAAACCTTGATGACATCGTCAGAGCGCCCAAGCATCCGCACGGCGTGATCTGTATCGATCATGCCTTCGTCAAAGCTGCGATAGTATTGCCCGGTGTCGTCCAGATACAGGTCCGGTGCATGGATTGAGTGCTCACGCCACACCCCAGCCAGACAGCCAGGTGGTAGCGGGAGTGCGAGCATGATCTCGCCACAGGGTTCGCCCGGTAGTGCTGGTGCAATAACGGGACGAAAACCCGGTGCGGGACGGCCGATCTCGTTTGCAAGGTTGGTTGGCTCAGGCTCGTGCAGGCCGAAAAAATGAGCGGTGATGCTCCACCCGGTTTCCGTCTGCCACCAGTGATTGACAACGGGCCGCTGAAAATATGAACGCGCCCAGTCGAGCAATGTCGGGTCTGCATATTCCCCGGCCACAAAAATACGGGCTAGTGTGGGCGGTGCTGGTGGGCAGATATGGCGGCTTTCCTGCCGTATCAGGCGCATTTGTGTGGGGGTGGTAAACAGGCATGTTACGGCATGCTCCGCACAGAGTGTGCGGATGGTGGAGGCCGAGGCCGAGCCTTCCACTATGACACTGGTGCAGCCACTAATGAGGGGGGCGTAAACACCATAGGAATGGCCGACAACCCAGCCGAGATCCGATGTCGTGAAAAACGTATCACCCGGCTGGCAGCCGTAAATAAGTTCCATGGACAGGGCGAGTGCTACAGCATGCCCTCCATTGTCTCTTACAATGCCTTTGGCTTTTCCGGTCGTGCCGGATGTGTGGAGAATATAGAGCGGGTCTTCTGCCAGTACGGGAACAGGTGGCACAGGGGCAGCCAGTTCCAGCGTATGGAAATCGTAGTCGCGTCCGGCCATCAGTCTGGTCGGGCATGCCGCCCGCTGCACAATGATGCAGGCCTGTGCTGTATGCGTAGCCCTTGCAAGAGCCTCCTGCAGAGCGGGTGTGGACGAAATGGCTGTGCGGCCCTGAAAGCTGCAACTGGCGGTGATGATGACTTTGGGCGCTACATCGTCAATCCGTGCGGCCAGTTCAGGTCCGGCATATCCGGCAAAAACTACGACATGCACAGCACCCAGCCGGGCGCAGGCCAGCATGGCTATGGCGGTTTCAATCATTGTGGGCATGGAAATCAGGACACGATCTCCCTTCCCTACCCCCAGAGCGCGCAGGCCCCCGGCAAATCCGGCCACCCTGCCCTGCAACGCCTCGTAAGTTATGCTTTGCTGTTCCTTTGTGGCGCAGGAATGCCAGACAAGAGCGGTCTGGTCTGCGCGGCCATTTTCAACATGGCGGTCTAGCGCATTATGACAGGTGTTGAGAGTGGCGCCGGCAAACCAGTCGTACCATCCATCCTCCCGCACGCGGCACGCCGTGGCGGGGGGCTGCTTCCATGTAATGCGCTGTGCGGCTTCCAGCCAGAATGTCTCAGGCTGGGTTAGGGCTGCCGCGGTCATTGCCTCGTATGTTGTCCATGGAAGCATGGTTTTTGCTCCGTCTGGTTTCAGGCTACAGGGATATTGTGGCCTGTGATCTGGCTGGTCAGCCACGCGGCATCACGCGAGATGCCGGAAAACCGACCAGACCCCCATGTGTGCAGCCATGGCAGGCCAAGGAAGTAAAAGCCCGGCGCATTCGTAACGCCACGCTGCCACAGCGGTTTGCCCGCACCGTTGAAAACCGGCACGTCAATCCAGCGATAATTGGGCCGGAACCCAATGCACCAGACAATGGAGGTAATACCGGCGGCTTTCAGGTCGAGCGGTGTGTTCTGTCCATCAGGTGTCCATACGGGTGTGTAAGGGGCTTCCGTAGGCGCGCTGATTCCTTCTCGGGCGATATAGGCATCGATAGACTGCTTGATGTCGGCATTGGTTTTGTCCGCATCATCAAGGTTTTCTTTTAAATCGGGCAGGAAATGCGCCACGTCATCGCGGATGGTCTCAAGCGTGCCGTGCAGCCCGACGCCTTCACTGGCGAAAAGGCGCAGGTCAAGGTCATGCCCGCCATTACGGCCTGTGACGTAATGGTTGGTTTTGTCACGTGCACCATCGCGTAGCGGGTGATTATCGACTGTGAGATCATAGAAATGCATGTCCGCCAGCCAGTCCACAACATCCCGCCCACGGTAGAAGCGCGAAACACGGGGGGCTGAGCCAACGCATAGATGGGTTTGACGCTTTTCAATAAACAGGTCTTCGACAATCTGGGCGCCTGACTGGCCGCTTCCCACGACCAGAACGGCGCCTTCAGGCAACTGTGCTGCGTTACGGTAATCCTGCGAATGCACCTGCATAATGGAGGGATCGATTGCGCTGGCGTAACCGGGAATGACAGCGTCATGATATGCACCAGATGCGATAACCACATGGCGCGCATGCCAGATTTCATTATTGGCTACCACCCGATACCCACCGTTTTCATGCCGTGTAATGGATGTAACCGGTGTGTGCTCGCGCAAGGGGGGAGTAAAGGAATCCACAAAGCCTTTTACATAATCAATGATTTCCTGCTTCACCATAAAGCCGTGCGGGTCTTTGCCCTTATAGGGGTGCCCGGGCAGTGCGCATTGCCAGTTAGGGGTAACAAGGCAGAAATTGTCCCAGCGTTCATCATCCCATGAATGGCAGGCTGTGCTGGCTTCAAAAACAATATGCTCGATATTTTCGCGGCAGAGATACCAGCTCATGGAAAGGCCAGCCTGACCACCGCCGACGATAATAACGGGAATGCTTTTTTCGTTCGATGTCATGGTACTATTCCGTTTTTCAGGATCTGAAAGACAGGACGCTTACTGTGGCGTCGGGTCGCTCAAGAAAGGGGGCGCAGCTCTGGCGTATGCTCTGTAACTGGCCAAGAGCCCGACTGCAGGGGAAGCCGTAACGGGCACGCACCCGCTCGCTGGCTTCGTTCAGGGCGGTTTCCGCTTTATTCAGGAAGGTGCTGACCGGGTAAGCCTGCCCCGGAACAAAGTGCTCCTGAATAACCAGCGAGGGGGAGTAACAATCCGCCTCCGTGCCGTCTGGCCAGCGCACGCGAAAGATCATTTCGGGCATGAGTGCAAATCTCCGAAAGCACGGGCGTCAATGCCGGACAGGGCCGCCAGACGCCGGTAAGCAGGAAGGTGGCGACGGGCGACACTGCGCCAGTCGAAGCGGCGGGCCGTAATGGGGCCTGCCGCCAGAAAATGTGTGCGGCTTTCCGGGCTCAGGGCTTCACGGAGTGCCTGCAACAGGCTGTGCGGCTGATCCGGGTTGCACCACAGCACATCAGAGCCGGACAGATGCTCGGTGAAAGGCGGCGCATTGGGTACGATAACGGGCGTACCACAGGCCAGAGCCTCCAGCGGGCATAATCCGAACCCTTCAACGGCGGATGGATAGGCCAGTACGGCTGCCTGCCGGTAAAAAGCCGGCATGTCCTCATCCGCTACGGGGCCGGTTACGCTCACATGATCAGCCAGCCCGCTGGCCCGCAGGCGGGCATCGAATGCGGTCCGGCAAGCGGAATGATCGAGAAGCGAGGCCCCACCCGCCACGACCAGATGAAGGTCCGGCTGCTCCTGACAGAGAGCCAGAAACATCTCCAGCAGCAGCAGGGTATTCTTGCGGTGCTCGATCCCCCCTACGGACAGGATCAGGCGTCTGTCAGCGGGCAGATGATAGCGCGCCCGTAAGGCGGAATCCTGCTTATCGGGGTGGGGAGAAAACTTTGCCGGATCGACGCCATTGCCGACAACCGGGGCCGTCCGCCCATGCCTGTCCTGTAGAATGTTTTTCCACAGGGAACTGACGCTCAGCAGTTCGGTGGCGGTCATGAAGCCACGTTCCTGCCTTGCCGCCAGTTCGGGGTGATCAAAGCTGTCGAGATGGTGCACAGTACGGGCAAAGCCCGTTATCCTGCCTTCTTGCACCAGATCTGCCAGGGCATTGGCGCTGATGGGGTCCTGTGCGTGGAGCACATCAAAGGAATGGGAGCGCAGGGCCTGCTGTATCTCGCCCACACGCTGCGTAACCAGAGCCGGCAGGCTCTGCGCGCCACGCGCTGGAATGCACCATACCGGGCAGCGTGGTGTGCGGAAAAACCCCGCCCCGGTTTCATCCGGGGCAATCAGGGTTGCGTTGTACCCTTCTGCACACAGGGTTTCGGCCAGTGCCATGGCATGCACCACCCCACCGCGCGGATTGGTGGAATGCGTCAGAATGCCAATGGATATACTCATGGCGCACATCCCATGAGCGGTGTTGTAGCGAGGTCCCAGAAGGTTTCCTGTGTTCCGTTCCAGAGGACATCGAGCCGTTTTGTATCATCGCACTGGCCGATTATGGATGCTGCTATGCCACGGGCCTGAAAACGGGTGAGTATGGCCTGTGCATCGTCCGGTCGGGCGGTCAGCAGATAGCCATAGCTGGGAAAAGCCGAGAGCCAGCGCTCCATGGGGGCGTTATCCGGCCGGGGAATGTCCTCAAGCGTGATGCGCATGCCGATTGCAGAACATTCTGCCAGCATGAGGGCCGTGCCCAGTAACCCCGCCATGCTGATATCTTTGGCGGCGCGGCTTAGTCCTGCTTCGGCAATATCTGGCAGCAGTTCCAGATCATCCCTTAGCCGTTCGGCTTCTCCGGCGGTGTAAAGAGCCGAACTGGCATCCCAGAAAGGATGCGGGTCATGCCACCGGCCCCGCAGGTCAATAGCGGCAATCAGCACCTCACCCGCACGGGCATCAAAGCTACTCAGTAGGGCATTTGCCCGCCCGAGAATGGCTACGGAAAGCGAGTTATGGGTGCTGCGCATATTGGTGTGCCCACCCACCACCGGCACGTTATAGGCGCGTGCGCCATCATGCAGGCCGGTGAGAATGGCGGCGGCGATATCGCTCTCATCGCTCCACAGGGCATCAGTTACGGCAACGGGCCTGCCCCCCATGGCAGCAATATCGCTGGCATTGACCATAACGCCGCAATACCCGGCAAACCACGGCATGGCGCGCACGAAACTGTCCTGAAAGCCTTCGCTGGCAAAAAGCAGGTAGCCATCGCCATCGGGAATGGCGGCGCAGTCATCTCCCAGTCGGGCGGGACCGCGCACGTCAGAGCCAAGAATGCTCATGGCCTTTGCAATATCCTGCTTGGCCGCCAGCGCTCGCCCTTCGCGCAGGGTGTGGAGCAGGTTTGCCAGAGTGCTGGCCATTATGCTGCCTCCCGGTTGCGCGGCTGTGGCCGGAGCAGCCATGTCTGGTCACGTCCATGGGCTGGATAGCGTGACAGGTCGGCCTGCATGTCATGGTGGGGGCGACCATGCAGGGTAATGGCTCCAAGGCTTGTCCAGTAAAGGCGGCGGAAGAACAGCACGTTCTGCTCCTGCACCTGCGCAAGAAACCGGGTTGCCCCTAGCCCATGCGCCGTGCAGACCGCCATGCGGATCAGTTCCGCTCCAATTCGCCCGAGTTTGCGGTGTTCGGCATGAACCGCCAGACGGGAGCCGCGCCATAGCCCCGGCTCGGGTTCATGAATACGCACGGCCCCTACAACCCTGTCCGGCATGCCGGCTACGCAGCATGCTGCGATGATGGGGATGGCGGTTTCGTCAATCACATCACGGTCATGGCCGGAAAACACCCCCTGCTCCGTGCAGAAGACCTCACGCCGCAGGGCATGATAGCCTGCGCGTTCCCACGGAGTGCGCGCGAGGCGGATGACATATTCCATGGGAATGAACGACCGGTTTTCCACGCCTTCAAACATCATGGCTCAGGCCTCATAGGCCGAGAGGGAGGAACAGGCGCCGCACCGGCCGCATCCAGCACGGATATCGGTGGATTTCATGTTTGCGTTGCGTAGCATCTGCCCCAGAGGGGCCAGAACGGATTTCATGAAATCGGCTGAAGGCGGGGTGTGCTGCTCAAGCGGGGTGCCGGAAATAGGCACGAACGGCACCACAAAGGGATAAACGCCCAGTGTAATCAGTCGCTCGGCCAGATTCAGGATTTCCTCGGCACTGTCGCCTAGCCCCGCCAGAATGTAGGTATTGACCTGCCCACGACCGAAAACCGGTACCGCGCTGGCAAAGGCCTGCATATACCGCTCAACACTGACGGTTGCTTTGCCGGGCATGATTTTTTCGCGCACGGCCTGTGTGGCGGCCTCAAGGTGCATGCCAAGACTATCGGCCCCGGAGTCACGTAGGCGCTCGAACCAGTTATGGTCACGCGGAGGCTCGCACTGCACCTGTAATGGCAGGTCTATCGCTGCCTTGATGGCGCGGGCTGATTCCGCCAGCACGGCGGCACCACGGTCAATGACGTTGGGAGTGCCGGTTGTCAGCACCATGTCACGCACGCCGTCGAGTTCCACTGCGGCCTTTGCGACCTCGGCAAGTTGTGCTGGGGTTTTGTAGGCAATGGTGCGCTCGGCTTCAAGCGACTGGCCAATGGCGCAGAACTGGCAGGATGTCCGGCGGTCGGCATAGCGGATACAGGTCTGGTGAACCGTGGTAGCCAGCGTATCGCGGCCATGCAGCAGGGCAATTTTCCAGTAAGGAATGCCATCTGCCGTGCTCCGCCCATAAAAGCGCGGCGCGGCGGGGAAATGGATGGTGCCAAGCCTCTGCCCGTCACGCAGCAGCGTGCTGGCACCACTCTGATCCGGCGGGCTAGCCTGAAAGGGCGAATGCCGTGCCCCGGATGTATAGACTGGCACCATAACCGTATGACCTGCGATGGTGATGGTCTTATGGTCCGATGGGCCTGCGCCGCCTTTGCGGCCAATACCGCTGGTATCGTCGCCAAGCTGGAGCCCGAACGATTGGAGGTCGGTTACGAGCTTACGGCCTGTATAGGTGCCAAGCGTTGGAATGGTCATGACCCGGCCTCATCCGTGTTGAGCACCGCTTCACCCTCATAACGCACGGTGCGGGCCGGACGTCGGTCATGCAGCAGGCTCAGGAGTTCAGGGCGTGCATAGTGCCCCACGGAATCCATCATGCGCTTGCGTTTGGTAATGAGCGCGAAATCGAGATCCGCAATCACCATGCCCTCACCTTCAGTAAGCGGTGTGCCGAGCAGCTTGCCTTCGGGCGAGACAATGGCCGTAAAGCAGCCGCCACGCAGGGGGCCTTCAAGAGCCGGGTCACGCGCGATTTCGCTAATCTGCTCTTCCGTAAGCCAACCGGTTGCGTTCACGACAAAGCAACCGGATTCCAGCGCATGATGGCGGATTGTGACTTCCATCTGATCGGCAAAAATCTGCCCAACCAGTGAGCCGGGAAACTGCGCGCAATGAATTTCCTCATGCTGGGTCATCAGTGCATAGCGGGCGAGCGGATTGTAGTGCTCCCAGCAGGCTAACGCCCCGATACGGCCTGCGGCGCTATCGACTACCCGCAGCCCTGCCCCATCGCCCTGCCCCCAGACCATGCGTTCATGATAGGTGGGTGTAATCTTGCGGCGGCGGAGCAGAATGTCTCCCGTAGCGTCGAAAATGATCTGTGTATTGTAGAGAGTTCCGAAATCCCGTTCGTTCACTCCCAGCACAACAACCATTCCGGTCTCACGTGCGGCCTCTGCCACCATATCCGTAACCGGACCGGGTATGACAACGGCACGTTCGTAAAGCTCGAGATGTTCACCACCGAAGCGAAAAGCAGGCTGGATGAATGAAAAATATGGGTAATACGGCACAAAGGTTTCAGGAAAGACCGCCAGTTGCACGCCTTTTTCAGCGGCGTCACGGATGGTCTGGCAGACTTTCCGGGCAGTACCCAGACCATCGTCACCAAGGACAGGGCTGATCTGGATGGCTGCGGCGCGGACTATACGGGACATGCGGGCGGTCCTTCCCGAAGGTTTTTCAGACGGTCCAGGTATCGAGGATAAAGGCATTATCCCGGCGGGCGAGCAGGATCAGGTCCAGCACATCCTGCGGGTTGATGGGGGTAATGCCCGGGATCAGGGATTTTTCGCCGTGGCCGTAAAGAGCCTGCAACGCAAAACGACAGGCATAAACCTTGCCGCCTTCTTCAAGGATTTTCATGATCTGCTTGTTGCAGTTCATGTGGCCGGGGAAAGCTTCATCGCCAAGGCGGGGGAAACCGCGCTGCACGCCAAGGGTTACACCGGGGCCATAGAGCAGCACCGATGTCTCGAACCCCTTGCGGATCAGACGCGTGGCCTGCAGCAGATTGACAAAACCGATGGAGCCTTCAAACGCAACCGTATGGAAGGTAATCAGGGCTTTCTCGCCCGGTTTGGCCTGTACGTCTTCAAAGACCTTGTTTTCGTAATCAACGAAGCAGTCGCCATCCTGATGGGGCGCATGTTCAATTTTGGGCATGTGCATCTCTCCCGTGTGCCACGGGTTGCGGCGGAAGGCCGCAACGGACCGTGGTGCTGTGGCGACCGTGGCACGGGATGGGAGACGCGTAAAATTTTGTATGACTTACTTTGTGGGTACAAAAACGAACAAATAAATGAAAAAGCTCCCATCGGAAAAAGACAGGAGCATACAAAAATTCTCAATCACTCATACAATCAGAGTTCTCATAGCTAACACATTGTTTTAAAATGGTTTTATTATCACGTATTCGTGAATATCATGCTGTCTTGTTTTTCTGCCCGCCAGAAGCAGTGCCTGAAATCGGCATGTGTGGCCGATTCCAGGTGGGGCAAGTCGTCAGACAATATCGGTAAAGCCGGGTGAGCGTTTGTGTCGCAGCACGGACAGGACGCCATGCAGAGATTCCTCCAGACTGGCTACATCTGGTGCGCTACCGAGCGCGATACGCGCTCTTTGTGGTGGTTCTCCGCTGATGGTAAAAACCGTACTGGGCACAAGCGCCAGACCCCGGCGGCGGGCATAAGCCACAAAATCCGCACTCCCCCACCAGTCTGGCAGCTTCAGCCATACATGCGGGCCATCGGGGTTCTGGCAATGTCCATCGCCCAGAATCCGGCGGGCGACCGATTGTCTCAGGCGTAATTCTTTCTGAATTCCATGTAGTATGGCCTGTGCTTGCCCTGTCTGCATCCAGCGTGCAGCCAGCGCGCTGAGCAGACCCGCATTCGTAAGGGCCAGAGCCCGGATTGCCGCCGTAACCCGCCGGGTCATGTCCGGGTTGGGCAGAGCGACATAGGCCGTGCGCAGACCGGGACTTAAGGTCTTGGCCAGAGTGGCGATATAGCTTACCCGGCCATGATCAAGAGCGGCCAGTGCAGGAAGTGGGTTTTCCATCAGCAGGCTGTAAGGATCATCCTCGGCAATGGTGAGGTGATGGTGCTGGGCAACCGCCAGAATATCCTTGCGGCGCTGGAGCGACATGGTGGCTGTTGTGGGGTTGTGAATGGTCGGGATACAATAAAGTAGCCGGGGGTGGTGTTCCGAGCAGACCCGGTCAAGCTGGTCGGGCATCATGCCTTCCGCATCACTGTCCACCCCCACCAGCATAAGGCCGAACTGAGCTGCTATTGTCCGTATGCCGGGATAGGCAATACGGTCGGTTACGATGATATCTCCCGGCTGGGTATGCGTGCTGACAATCGCGGCCAGCGCACTCTGCGCTCCCGGAGAGACAAGGATTTCGTCCGTCCGTCTCTGACCGATAACCGGTTCGATCCACTTTGCTCCAAGCTGCCGCTCCGCAACGGTGCCCCCCGTCACCCGGTAGGACATCAGGCTGTTGAGGTCCTGCTGCTTCAGAATGGTGGCAAGGTCGTTCTGAATAATACGCTGGAGCGGTGGGTCCTGCGGAATGGGTGGCAGATTCATAGTCAGGTCCACCACGGCTGGGCCGGTATGCCGCCAGTGGCTTTCCCCCGCACCGATGCGGATAAACGTTCCCCGCCCGACCGTGGCATCAATCAGCCCTCGCCGCCGGGCCTCGGTAAAGGCCCTGGTGACGGTTGTCAGGTTGGTTTCGAGATACTCCGCTATTGTTCTCTGCGGAGGCAGTTTATCCCCTTCCTGCAACACCCCTTTGCGAATGGACAGGGCAAGGGCATCGGCCAGTGTCAGGTAAATGGCATTTGGGCTGCGGTTTATTTCTTCTTTCCACTGCGCCAGATAGGCGTAATCAGCCATGATCGAAATTCCATACATTCTGTCTGTCTGGAGAGGACAATACTCCATACAAACAGAATGTTCATGGATTTCCACACGACTGAACAAGCAGCCCCGTTGAGACGGGTTCCTTACTCAGCCTGCGGAGACAGCGCGCCAGTGCGGGACAGCAGAACGAGCAGAACGCCCAGTAGGCTGATAGCCAGCCCTGCGATAGACACCATGGAATACCCGAACCCAAGCGAAAGCACGGCGCCACCAAGAGCCGCTCCTAATGCATTGCCGAGGTTGAACGCACCTATATTAACGGATGAGGCAAGGCCCGGTGCAGCATGAGCAGCCTGCATGGTGCGCATCTGCAAGGCGGGCATGATGGAAAAACTGGCAATACCCCAGAGCAGCACGCCAACCAGAGCCCCTGCGGGTGCCGTGGCAGCAAAGGGAAAGAGCAGCATGATCAGGCCGAGAAGCGGGAAACAGATCAGCAGCGTTCCGGCCGTGGAGCGATCTGCCGCCCGCCCACCAATGGCATTGCCGATGCTGAAGCCAACACCAATGAGCATCAAGGCAATTGTCGTCAGGGTCGGGCTTGCTTTGGTAATATGTTCAAGCATCGGTACGATATACGTATACAACTCAAACATGGCGCCCGCGCCGATAACCGTCACACCCAGCGCCATCAGTGCGTTGGGCCTCAGAATGGCTTTGAGTTCTGCCGCTGCATCCGGTCTTGGCCCGGCTTCGGCCAGTGGCAGGGCAAAGGACAGGGCGGCAACGGCAACAAGACCGAGCAGGGAAATACAGGCAAAAGCGCTACGCCAGCCTAGCGTGTCGCCCAGCCATGTTGCTGCGGGCACACCAAAGATATTAGCGACAGTTAGGCCCATGAACATGCTGGCCACCGCACTGGCCCGGCGGTTGGCCGCTACAAGGCTGGCCGCTTCCACTGCCCCCAGACCAAAGAAGGCTCCATGGGCCAGACTGGTTAGAATCCGGGCTAGCAGCAGTTGCTGGTAACTGCTGCTGGCAGCCGATGTCAGATTGCCGATCGTGTAAAGGATCATCAGGCCGATCAGCGCGTATTTGCGCGGATAGCGCGCCAGAAACAGCGTAATGACGGGCGCTCCCCCCATCACCCCAAAAGCGTAGGCGCTGATCAGGCTGCCTGCCTTGGGAACGCTGACATGCACGCCATCGGCCAGCACGGGCAGCAAGCCCATGGGCGTAAATTCCGTTACCCCGATGGCAAATGCACCACAGGCCAGAGACAATAAGGCGAAACCGGATGAATACTCTGCTCTCGACAAAAGACACTACTTTCCACGTTCAGGTGAATCAGGCGCGTTCAGGAGCTTCATTTTTATGCTGTGCGAGCAGATAGCCACAGCCTGCCCATATGAGAGCCAGAAACGCGCCTGCAAAAGAAATATAAAGCGGACTATGTGCCAGCAGCATCAGGGTTGAACTAACCCAGCCGCTGACGGCATCCCCTGCCCTGTATACCACCGTATCCAAAAAATTCTTGGCGCGATACTTCACAGCAACCGGCATGCGTGTGAACAGCATCTCCCGGCCGGGGCGGATAAAGGCATATTCCCCTATCCGCCGAATTCCCATGACCACAGCAACCACACCAAAAGTCGGGCATGCAGCCAGAACCAGAAACCCTGCTACAATCAAGAGCGGAACGACGGTCAAAAGGCCCAGCAACCCAAACCGGCGAGCAAAAGAGCCGGTTATAAAAAGCTGGCAGATGAGCGATAGCGCCTGAACGATTCCGTCTATCGCCGAAAAAACACGGATCTGAGCACCGCGCGTGGGGAAATTTTCCGCAACCAGGCGCGCCTGTTCAAAATAAAGAAAAGTGGAGGCGGTGGTCAGCAGCATAACAAACCCTGCAAGACAAAGCAGGTAAGGTGAGCCGATGACCAGCGTAAACCCTGAGAAAGGATTACCTGAAACCGGCTGTTGGCGGGATTCCTGTTCCGCGGCGGTATCGCGTGTAAGGCGCCAGCGCATCAGGCGGGATTTGGCAAATGCCGCACAGCCCAGCATCAACGCGGATGCAACGAGCAGGCCAGACACCGACAGGATATTAACCATCAGCGCGCCAAAAACCGGCCCGGCTATGCCTCCAGCGCTGGCGCCACCTGCAATAAATCCGAAGAGACGGCGCGCCTGCGCCAGATCAAACACATCTGCCATCAGGCTCCATGATACGGAGACTACAAACAGGTTGAAAACGGATAGCCAGACAAAAAAGACACGCGCAAGCCATGGGCTGCTTGGCCAGAAAAACATGCCGAGCGCGAAAGACAGCATATTGAGGGCGAAAAAACCGTAAATCCAGTCGACAAAACGCGTTCGTGGAACATGGGCGTTCAGCCAGCCATGAATAGGAACCGCGACCAGCATGGTGATGAACGTCGCGCTGAATAGCCACTGGAGATGATGGACGCCACTGGCAATGCCCATGGAGTCACGCACGGGCCGCAGGATTGCATAGCTGGTGAAAAGAAAGAAAAAGAGCCCGAAACCCCACAATGTTGCACCAAATTCATCTGCGCGCGCATGAGTCGCCTGCTGTGCAACATGACGGATTTTTTTGAAAACGTGCCTGTTCAGAGTTCATGACCCCGAACAGGCACGCTGCCAGTGGCTTTGATAAGCTCGGATGCAACAGCCCCGGCAGCGTTGTCCGTGTAGCTGTAGAGAATCTGGGTATTGCCGCCACCCCCATTGGCCAGACTGCTGGCATTGACGGAATTAAACGCCCGCACAAAATGTGTCTGCGGAAAAAGATGGGCGGAGTAGCGGGCTACACCTTCAGCATGGGCTTCGTTCGCGAGCGCGCCATCGCGGAAGGCATAGGCATTATCTGCATCGATCAGGATTTTTCCAGACAGTGCGGCTCCGTATTGTGCGGCAATTTCTGGCTCGGCTTTGTAAGGTACGGCAAGCACGATCACATTTGCGAAGGCAATGGCTTGTGCCACGCTGCCTGCATGGGCATTTGGCCCCGCTTCCGCCAGAGTTATCTGTAACTGGTCAGGATGGCGGGAAGAAAACATGACCGGATAACCAGCTCGCGCCCAAAGCCGCCCGAGTGTGCCGCCAACCTGTCCTGCTCCGATAATACCGATATGGCGCGGGGTGGCCGGGTCATCCGCCGCTATGGCTGTGCGTATGTTGATACCTGTGGTTACGGCAACAGCGCCCAGAACAAGAGCACGGCGAGACAGTTGAAAGCGTGGCTGCATAGGTGATTTCTCCTGTTTCAGTCCTTTCTGGCAAGGTCTGCGCCTTTGCCGAGGGGCTGCCCCGCGCAGTCCATGAGCAATTCAGTACTCTGCCTTGCTGGACTGCTGCGGGCTCAAAGTCGGGTGCAATCCGGGGGATTAATGCTGATGCCTGGGGTCATCTCTGGGGGCGACATAGGTCATTTCAAACGGGCCAACTCCCGAAACCTGCAAAATAACCGGATGATCGCCTGCTTTGAGAGCATGCGCCATATTGACAGGGAGATGTACGAAGCCACCAGACGCCATATGATGTATGGTCGCGTTTTTCATGCTGGTGCCTGTATAGTGATCAAGCTCGCCAGATATGACTGTCAGCATTTCATCAAGATTATGGGTGTGCAGGGGAATAAAGCTGTGTGGCGGCATCATCACCCGAAGGGTGAATGGCTCGTGCTTGGCAAGATCGCCATATAAATAGGCTATCTTGATTCCAGAGGGGAAAATGGCCGGGGCTGGTTGCCATACAACCGCCCCGGCATCCGCAATGATTTTCTCTCCCTGATGTCCTTCAGCAAAGGCCTGATTCATCAGAGGGGTGGCCCACAGAATGGCCAGCAGAAGAAAATAAAAGCGTTTCATATTGACCTTAACTTAACGTTATTACCAGCCGTAAGGCCCCATGCCTGGGTTCCAGTTACCCCATGCGGGATCCCAGCCGACCCATCCTGGCCCCATGCCCCAATCACCCCAGTTCCATGCGGCATCGTCATAATCAATAGCCGTTTCCTGCTGCTCGTTCGCCAATGTTTTTTGCTGGCGGTACTGCTGGTAGGCACTAAAGGCTTTCTGATCGCCTACATACAGGCAATCACAAACGGTGGGATCGGCATAGACATAGAATACCTTACCGTCATGAATACGGCGTACAAACCGATGAGCAGGCAGCTTGTTCAGCATTGTCTGCCTTTGTGATGTATCCGCCAGATGGAAGGCAAAACCTGCCGCAGCCAGATGGTCTTCCTTGCTTTCAATACGCTGCGCGCTGGTTGCGCAGCTACTCAGCAGCAACAGCCCGGCACATACAGCGCCAGAAATCGATTTTGCATGAATTTTAAAAGGCATGGCACTTCCTCTACGTATTCGTGTCGGTAGGAATGCTTATTAGCAATAAAATATAGACTGCTTTCAATAGCGTATTTTCATAAAATATCTTTATGTGCCTAATTATACAAAATGCACATAAAATTTATATTTAATTATAGTTTATAGTTTATAGTCCCGAACAAAGTTAACGAGATATTGATTTATTGTGGAATTTCATGGGGTATGAGTTTTTGATATCAACTATATTTCTTATATACAAATCATCACGAGCGCATGAAAAAATTTCAAAAATCGTAAGGGGTTATTTGTTCCATAATAATTTTATTATCGTAATATTTTTTCTTTATCCGGTTTTGCCGGAGGGATATCTCTGAGCACGTCTTATCCATTTTCTTGGATAGTATGGTTTTTCTTTCACGCGGAAGGCTTTCATCCCATTCCCCAGAAAGATACTGGCAAATCTCGGCATCGTGTAAAAAGCGTTTAACATCTTGAGGGAGTTTTTCTTTGTTTTGTGCATGGGCGCTATAGGAAGTAGCCTTGCACATTGTCACCACTAAAGTGGTGACAAGAAAATACTTACAAATGCCCACCATGGTCATGGACTATACCCTTAGTCATTCTAGACGGAAATAGAATTTGTGCATTTTGTTGGCTTTGTTGCGCAAATAGTGGCGAGGGATTCACGGGGTGAATCCATTCTGGTAGCTGGGCGAGATGAGCAAGCCGCAGCCGACGCGATACCGCACGACGA
>NZ_JBDNWF010000020.1:0-44172 GCF_047721125.1 Acetobacter papayae
AAATGCCCGACGCCTACCGAGATGAGATTCGCGCGTGGTGGGGGCTATAACGCGGTACGGATCTGGCACAGATATCGGTACCGATTGATGGCTATTAGTGCCACTCGATGCCGTTTTGGCGGAACTTATTTTGTGGGGGAGACATGGATAAACCGCTGACTTCTGCGGCCAGGAATGGTGGGCGCAACAGGGATTGAACCTGTGACCCCTACCATGTCAAGGTAGTGCTCTACCGCTGAGCTATGCGCCCATTCCTGTGGTGTGGGGCCTTGTATCGTGCTTGCGCTGACAGCGCAAGCCCACAATAAAGGGGGGAGATGAAAAATTTTGTTCACTCCGTCCTGTCCCGCGGAATCCGTGCTTCCCTGTCGGCCATGCAGCCGCAGGAAACTGCCAATGCCCCTCCGGCAGACCCGCAGGCGCCCCCTCCTGTCATCACCATGCAGGGCAGTGCGGCAAGCCCCATCGTGCTCGCAGCCCCCCATGCGGGACGCTACTACCCGGACTGGTTTGTAGAGACGGCACGCCAGCCACTGGACGACCTGCGCAGCGGCGAGGACAGTTTTACGGAACTTCTGGCGCAACCAGCCCATGCTCTGGGGCCTACCCTAGTCCATGCCACGTTTCCGCGCGTTCTGTGCGACCCGAACCGTGCCGCATGGGATCTGGACCCGCGGATGTTCCATGGCGCTATCCCCCCATTCATACGCCCGACAGAACGTGGGTTGGCTGGACTTGGCTCCATTCCGCGCATTACCGGCAGCCACCGCGCCATTTACCGTTCCCGCCTGCCATTCAACGAGGCGGCACGGCGGATCGCGACATACTGGATGCCCTACCATACAACCCTCGCCAGCCTACTGCGCAGCACCCATCAGCAGCATGGGCAATGCCTGTTACTGGACCTGCACTCCATGCCGGACACGGCTGAAATCGGCACGGCGGATTTTGTGCTGGGCGACCGCCACGGCACGGCCTGCGCTCCGGCCATTATGGACAAAGCCGAGCAAACCCTGCGCGCTCTGGGGTACAGCACCGCACGCAACACACCGTATGCGGGTGGCTATATTACCCAGCAATATGGCCACCCCCCGAAAAACTGCCATGCGCTGCAAATTGAAATCCGCCGCAGCCTGTACATGACTGAAGCAACCCACACACCGCATGACGGCTTTGAGCCTCTGGCGCAGGGTCTTGCTGTTCTGGTGGCCCGGCTGCTTGAGCAAATGAGCTGAAAATACCACTCCCCAATGCATGACAAGATATTGAAACAGAACGACCAAACCCTCATCTCATGCTGCAAAACAGGGTGTGGCGGAAACCCTCAGGCCGCACCCATGACAAACCACGACAGAGGATACAGAATATGACCGACAGTACGAGCACTACTCATCCGGGCAGCGAAACCAAGGAATTCAGCGCCGAGGTCGGCCGCCTGCTCGATCTGGTCGTGCATGCGCTGTATTCCGAACGGGAAATCTTCCTGCGTGAACTGGTAGCCAACGCGGCGGACGCCACGGACCGCCGCCGGTTTGAAGCGCTGACAGATGGCGCGCGCGCGCTGCCCGACGAGGCCAAAATCCGCATCAACCCGGACAAGGATGCCCGCCTGCTGAGCATCAGCGATGATGGCGCAGGCATGAGCCGCGAGGAACTGGTGTCCAACCTTGGCACCATTGCACGCTCGGGCACACGCGCCTTTGGCCAGCAGCTTGAAAACACCAGCCCGGAAGACCGCCCAAGCCTGATCGGGCAGTTTGGTGTTGGCTTTTACGCGGCTTTCATGGTGGCTGATCGGGTTGAGGTCGTCTCCCGCCGGGCTGGTTCCGATGAAGCGTGGCGCTGGACATCCGACGGACGGGGTTCCTACACAATTGAACCCGCCAGCCGCGAGACGGCGGGCACCGACATTACGCTGCATATCAAAACCGACGCCGATGAGTTTCTTGATACCTACCGGCTGCAATCCATCATCCGCAAATGGTCAGACCATATCGCATGGCCTGTCACCATCGTGCAGGACGGCAAGGAAGAAGCCGCCAACGAAGGCACGGCCCTGTGGCGCAAGCCCCGCTCCGAGGTCACCACGGAGCAGATGGAGGAATTCTACCGCCATCTGACCCATAATTTTGATACCCCGTGGGAAACCCTGCACTGGCGCGCCGAAGGCACCATGGAGTTTTCGGCCCTGCTGTTCATTCCCTCGTCCCGCCCGTTCGAGTTTGGCGAGCAGACGCGTGAAAGCCGTATCCGCCTGCATGTGCGCCGGATGTTCATTACCGACGAGGCTGAAATTCTGCCGCCGTGGCTACGCTTCGTGCAGGGCGTTGTGGATACGGAAGACCTGCCGCTGAATGTCTCGCGTGAGATGCTTCAGGCCACGCCGGTTCTCGCCCGTATCCGCAAGGCGGTAACCGGCAAGGTGCTCTCGTCCCTCAAGACCCGCCTTGAAGATGCGCAGGCCTATGCCGCGTTCTGGGAAAACTTCGGCCCGATCCTGAAAGAAGGCATGTGGGATGATCCGGCCTACCGCACCGAGGTTGCCGGGCTGAGCCGTTTCCGCTCCAGCGCGGTAGAGGGGCTGACCGGCCTTGCGGACTATGTCAGCCGCATGAAGCCCGAGCAGGACGCCATTTACTACGTAACGGGTGACAATGCGGACGTACTGGCGGCCTCACCCCAGATCGAAGGTTTCAAGGCACGCGGGGTCGAAGTTCTGCTCCTGTCCGATGCAGTGGATTCCTTCTGGCCGGAACGGCTGGGCAGCTATGAGGGCAAAACCCTGCGCAATGTCGCACAGGGCCTGAACGATCTGGACAAGTTCACCCCCGATACGGAAACCGCTGAACAGAAAGCGGACATGGACACACTTCTGCCAGCCCTTAAAACCGCACTGGAAAATGAAGTGACGGACGTGCGCGCAACCGACCGCCTCGTTTCCAGCGCCATGGTGCTGAGTGCGCCCGAAGGCGGACCGGACCTGCAACTGCGCAAGCTGATGCAGCGGAGCGGTCAGACCATGCCAGAAGCCAAGCCGGTGCTGGAACTCAACCCCGCCCACCCGCTGGCACACGCACTGGCCGCCCGCCTGCAGGCAGGGGAAGACATTGCCCCGCTGGCGCAGATTCTGCTTGATGTCGCCAGTATCCAGAACGGCGACACCCCCAAGGATGTCAACGCGTTCGCAGGGCGGATCATGACCTATCTGGCCGCAGCCCCTGCAACTGCAGGCTGATAATACAGGGTGGGCTCGGCGCTCAGGCAGGGCCCGCCTGCTCCTGCTGCTTGACCTCGCGCCACAGGGCATCAAGCGTTTGCACATCCTGCTCGGCCATGGACAGGCCCTTGTCTGTCAGGCGGGCTTCCACCCCTTCAAACCGACGGGTGAACTTGTCGCAGGCCTGCCGTAAACAGGCCTCGGGGTCCAGCTTCAGCCGCCGTGCAAGACTGGCGACCGAAAACAGGATATCGCCCAGTTCATCCTGCATGCGGGCATGGTCTCCGCCCGCCATTTCCACGGCAAACTCCTCGACTTCCTCACGCACCTTGTCCAGCACGCCGCGCTCATCCGGCCAGTCAAAACCCACACGCGCCGCACGGGATGCCAGCTTGGACGCCCGCAGCAACGCAGGCAAAGCCGGTGGCACGCCCGCCAGAGCCCCCTGCACGCCCCCACCGGCCGCACGGCGCTCACGCTCCTTCAACTGTTCCCACTGAGCAGGCACACCCGCCTCCACCACAGGCGGTGCCGCCTGCTGGACAGGAACCGACAGAACATCCGGGCCGAAAGTGACATGCGGGTGACGGCGGATCATTTTTTCCGTCACCATCCGTGCGACGGTGGCAAAGTCGAACAGCCCCTGCTCACGCGCAAGCTGGGCCTGATACACCACCTGCAGGAGCAAATCCCCCAACTCATCAGGGAAAGCGCGCCAGTCCTGCTTCTGAATAGCGTCCATGACCTCGTACGCCTCCTCGATGGCGTAAGGAGCAATGGTTTCGAAGGTCTGCTCCTTATCCCACGGGCATCCTTCCTCAGGGTCGCGCAGGCGGGCCATCAGCGCCAGCAAACGTGAAAGCTGCTGCTCTGCCTCAGCCATGCCAGAAGAAGAAAAATCCGTCATGCGGCCTGCATCCATCCTGTTCTGCCAGCCCCGCCATATGCGGGCTTTATCGCGGGCGCATTGTGCCATAAAACGCTCTTACGTCCATGCACCCCGGCATACGCCCCATCGGTCGGGCGGGATGGCATACAGGCGCAACGCGGAGAACCAGAATGGCGCAGCAACCAGTCGTATTCATTGATGGCGAAGCAGGCACAACCGGGCTTGGCATTCGCGACCGCCTGCGCGCGCTGCCGGTACGCCTGCACTCCATAGACCCAGCCCAGCGCAAGGATCGTGACGCGCGCAAGGCCGCCATGGCCGAGGCCGATCTGGTGGTGCTGTGCCTGCCAGACGCTGCCTCCCGCGAGGCCGAGGCCATCGCCATTGAACTGGGGGCAGATGCCCCACGCCTGCTTGACGCCAGCACGGCATTCAGAACCGACCCCACATGGGTTTACGGTTTTCCTGAACTTTCGCCCGAACAGGCGCATGCCATCTCATCGGCACCGCGCGTCTCTAATCCCGGCTGCTACCCCACGGGCGCCATTGGCCTGCTGCGCCCGTTGATTCAGGCCGGTGTGCTGCCCGCGCATTACCCGGTGTGCATCAATGCCGTCAGCGGGTATAGCGGCGGCGGAAAACAGATGATCGAAGCCCATGAGCGCGATGGCGGCCCTGCTTTCGAACTGTATGGACTGTCACTCGAACACAAGCATGTGCCGGAAATCCATACCCATGCCGGGCTTACGGCACGGCCACTTTTTGTGCCTTCGGTCGGGCATTTCGCACAGGGGATGATTGTTTCCATTCCGCTGCACCTGTCCATGCTGGAAGGTGCCCCCAGCGCTGCCGACCTGCACGATATTCTGGCCCGCCACTACGCAGGGCAGGATCATGTGCGGGTGGTTACGGCCGATAACACACTCTCCGCCGAAGCGCTGGCGCATAGCGACCTCATGGAACTGCGCGTGCATGGCACCCCCCATACCCGCCATGCCCTGCTGACCGCTCGACTGGATAACCTCGGCAAGGGCGCCTCCGGGGCGGCATTGCAGAATATCCGGCTTATGTTGGGGCTTTCGTAAGAAAGCCTTTGAGCTGGTTTGAAAACAGGAAAGGTTAGACAGACATGACACATCGTGTAGCGCTCGTAACCGGTGGCAGCCGTGGCATTGGTGCCGCCATTGCCGAACGGCTTGCGGCAGACGGATATGACATCGCCATTTCCTATTCCAGCAACGCCACGGCAGCCGAACAGGTCGTTGAAAAAATCCGCGCGCAGGGGCGCAAGGCGCTGGCTATCAAGGCCAATGGTGCCTCTGTGGAAGGCAACCGCGAAGTTATTGCCGAAACCATAGTGGTTTTTGGTCGGATCGATGTGCTGGTGTGCAATGCAGGCACGTTCTTCTCCGGCCCGATTGACGAAATGAGCGTCAGCCAGATCGAGCATATCCTCAACCTGAACGTGCGCGCGTCCATGATTGAAACCATGGAAGCTACCAAATACATGACCACGGGCGGGCGGATTGTCTATATCGGGTCTGCTTTTGGCGCACGCGCTCCATTCCCCGGTATTTCGCTATATGCCGCAACCAAGGCCGCGCTGCGTGGCTTTGCCAAAGGCGTTGCGCGCGACCTTGGCCCGCGCGGCATTACCGCCAACGTGGTGGAGCCCGGCCCGATCGATACTGACCTGAACCCCGATAGTGGCGAAGTCGCAGCCCTGATCCGCAGCTTTGTCGCCACCGGCGCTTACGGCAAGGCGCATGACATTGCGGATATGGTCTCTTTTCTGGCCAGCCCGCAGGCCAGCTATATAACAGGGGCCGCCCTGCCGGTTGATGGCGGTCTGGAAGCCTGATCGCCCCCTCACCCCGGCCCACTCAGGTGCCGGGGGAGGCCTTGCCCTCACGCGGCTTGAGGGATTTCAACCACGATCCGGCCTGTCAGCCGGCTTTCAAGCAGATCTTCCGCTGCCTGCGGCACCTCTGCCAGCGGCACGCTCCGACTTAGCCCGGCCAAACGCTCCAGATCGACCAATTCTGCCAGACGCTGCCAGGCCGTCTGCCGCAAGGGGCGCGGGCACATAACGCTGTCGATCCCCACCAGTGTAACGCCCCGCAGAATGAACGGCGCAACAGTCGCGGGAAAATCCATGCCCCCCGCCAGCCCGCAGGCTGTCACCACGCCCCGCGGCTTCATTCCTGCACAGACCGCAGCCAGCACATGCCCCCCCGCCACATCCACGGCACCGGCCCAGCGGGCCTTTTCCAGCGGGCGGAGCGGCGCTTCAAACAGCGCGCGCGGCAGCACCTCATGCGCGCCGAGGCTTTGCAGGTAAGGCTGTTCCTCCAGCCGTCCAGTCACGGCGGCCACCTCATAACCCAACCGGGCCAGCAGCATGACAGCCACACTACCAACCCCACCTGTGGCGCCCGTAACCAGCACCGGCCCATCAACCGGCCGCACGCCTTCACGTTCCAGCGCCATCACGCACAGCATGGCCGTAAACCCAGCCGTGCCCAGCGCCATGGCCTGAAAAGCATCCAGTCCCGCAGGCAAAGGCACCAGCCAGTTACCCGGCACGCGCAGGCGCTGGGCATAGCCACCCCAGTGCAGTTCACCCGCACCACAACCATTCAGCACCACCGACTGCCCGACCTGAAACTCAGGCGATGTCGTGTGTTCCACAATCCCTGCCGCATCTACACCCGGCACCATGGGCCATGTTCTGACAACCGGCCCACGGCCTGTCACAGCCAGCGCATCCTTGTAATTCAGGCTCGACCAGAGCACCCGCACCGTCACATCACCCTGCGGCAGGGCATCGTCCGGCAGGCTACGCAGCGCGACATGCTGGCCACCTTCAGCGGTTTTTTCTATGTACAAAGCTTCAAACATACGCTCTTCCATATCATGTGAGCAGAACAGCACCTGCACGCCTACCCCTAGCTCTTGACCATCCGCCCCTGCGCAGGACCATGTCCGGCAGAAGGTAGCAGGCTCTCAACGCCCGAAAAGAGCCGATGTTTGTGTCTGACAGAGTTTTGATACCGCACGGGAAAGCAATTGCACGCTCAGGCATACGCGATCACATAAAAAATACATTGGCCTGCCCACCCCTATCAGGACTATAGATGCAGTAATTATTATAATATCTTACTGACCGGACATTCTCTTGCTCCTGTTTATCATGGGCCTGCTGGCTCTTACGCTACTCATCGCGGTTAGCGTACTGATCTCCCTTTCAGAAATTTCCTTTGCCGCCGCGCGCGATGTGCGCCTTCGCAGTCAGGCCGAAGCGGGCAACCGCAAGGCACAAGCCTTCCTTGCCCTGCGCCGCAACAGCGGTCAGGTCATGACCGTTATCCAGATCTGCCTCAATGGCGTGGGTATTCTGGGCGGTATCGTCAGTTCGGAAATGCTCACCCCACCGCTGACCGACTTTCTGCTTCAGTGGCATTTTTCAGAATGGTGGGCGCAGAACCTCGCCTCGGCCTCCAGCTTTTTATTTGTAACAGGCGTATTCGTTCTGTTTGCTGACCTGCTGCCAAAGCGCGTCGCTATGAACGACCCCAACCGGGTAGCACTGGCTATCGGCTGGTTTCCCCGGGTCGCGCTCCGTGTGCTTTACCCGTTTGTCTGGACGTTCTCGCGTATATCGGATGCCGTGCTGCACGCCCTGAAAATTCCCGCAGCCTCGGCGGTGGAACCCGTAACCCCGGAAGACCTGCGCGCCATTCTGGCGGCGGGCACTGTCTCCGGTGCATTGCTCCAGCAGGAGCACCAGATGATCAGCAACGTGCTGGCGTTGCAGGACCGGGCTGTAACCTCCGCCATGACCCCGCGTGATGAGGTCGTGTTTCTGGATATTCAGGATCCGGCGGAACATAACTACGACAAGGTACGCGCGGCCCCCTATTCACGCTACCCGCTCTGTAATGGTGGGCTGGACAAGGTTATTGGCTCCATCCGTGCGGAAGACGTGCTGGCCTCCGTGGTGGACCCCAACGCCATTCCGGTGGAACAGCCACGCGGCAACCCCATCGCCCGCCTGCGGCGCGATGTGCTGTCTGTGCCTGAAACCCTACACCTTTGGGACACTCTGGCCCAGTTCGACAGCCATGGCACGGGCTTTGCCCTTGTGGTGAACGAATACGGTCTGGTAGTGGGGCTAATTACCTTCAAAGATATTATGGGCGTGCTGATGGATGGCGTGGCCAGCCCGTTTGAGGAACAGGCCATTGTCCGCCGCGATGAAAACTCATGGCTGGTGGACGGTGCCGCCCCTATTGGCGATGTCATGCGCGAACTCGCCATCCTTTCTCTACCCGATTATGATCAGTTCGACACCATCAGCGGCTTTATCATGCACCGCTTGCGCCGCATGGCCCGCAAGACCGACCGGGTTGATGCCTCTGGCTTCCGTTTTGAAGTGGTGGACGTAGAAGGCTTCCGCATCAACCAGCTATTGGTGACACGCCTACCCGCCAAACTACCCACCTGAACCCCGTAACAGACTCTCAACGGGAGGCCCTTTAGCCAGACAGGCCATAAACGCCCCTGCTGGGCAGCGCTGCACATGATCATGCTCCAGCGCCCCCGGCATAGACGCCCCCACGTATCGGGTGACAAGATAATACGCTGGCTCCGGCACCACTACGCCCTCTTCCCTCCCTTGGACCATATCGCACGAGCAGTCGCGCCCTATCATCCGTGCGCCTGCCGTACGCAGCCTGTCAGGATATCGTGGGAGTTTTCACAGAACATCCTGTTGCGCATGCAACCTCTGGCTGCCTCGTGGGTTTACATAAAAAAACGGGCCATTCCCTAAGGAATGGCCCGTCCTGTGCAAGTCTTTTAAAATCGGAAGAACCGGGATCAGGAAAACTTAGAAAGCTGCCTGAACACGGGCTGCCAGCGAGTTACCGCTACGACCATATTCGTTGATGACGGCCATTGTGCCGTAGTTGGTGTTGCCGTTGCCGGTAGCCATGAAGTGGTTGAAATCAAGCATGAAGCGGAAGTGACGGTTGGGATACCAGTTCAGCCCACCAGACCACACAGTCTGCTGGTTACCGTTCATAGCGCCTGCCGCGTTACCGTTAATCGCAGTATCGTGGAAATCGCTGACGCTGTAACGACCCGAGATTTCCAGAGCACCCCAGTAACCGTGCTGAGGATCAAACTCGTGTTCAACACCCGGAGCGCCGAACGCGCCTTCTTTCTCATTATAGGCGCGCCCTTTACCCATCAGGGTGTAGTTGGCGGCCACGTAGTAACCATCCATGTTCACGTTGCCCATGCCCTTGGCATAGTCGCTGGCACCGAGAGAACGGCTCACACCAATGTTATAATACTCGGCCTTAAGCACAAGCTTTTTCCAACGCAGACCCAGTTCCGGGCCAGCCGCCCAGACAGAGTCAACATTGTTCATAGTCGCACCAACACCGAGGAGAGAGGTAGAGGTAAGAGCCACTTCCGGGTTGCCGTTGGCTGTATAGCTGCGGTTACCCGTAGCGGAGTTTGTCCCCGGACGGAAAGAGCTGATAGCCGACAAACCGACGTGCAGGTCGATATCTTTCGATACAAACGGACGACCGGCAACACGGAAAGTACCACCAAGGGGGTTATTCGTCGTGTAACTGGTAGCCGAATTGCCGCCACGCGCACCGTATTGCTGGCCAGTGAAGTAGGCTGCAATCCACCAGCGCTTTTCATAATGCAGACCGCCAAGACTGAAGCGGGCATCACCTGCTGCAATGTTACGCACCACGTTGGTAATATTGGGGCGTTCCATCATTTCAAAGTCGTTCGAACTTTCGGAATCTTCTTCCGTTACGCGCGGCTGGAAGTAACCAATCGTCAGGACCGTATTGTGCAGCCCAGTATAATTCAGGTTTGCTTCATACAAATTCTGGTATGTCTGATACCCATCGGTGCTGCCGCCAAGATCAGGCGTTACGTTAGCTACCCAATCTTTATAACGGAATGTGAAGGGAATACGAATACGGCGAGCATTTTCTGTCAGACCGGAGAAATCACCACGGCTCTGACCGGGAGCGGACGACATACCCATGAAACCACCGAAGTCTTCATGGAAGGCCAGACCAACCGAGAAGCCGTAAGCACCATCTTCAGAAGAAACCGTAAAGCGCCCCTTGGGGAAGCCGATGATCATGCCACCAACGCGGACTTCTTCATCCTTAGCACTTGCAGCCTTGAAATCCTTCCAGGACATCGTGTCACCACGGTCGGAAGGCGGGGTGCCCACGCCGCTGGGGCCAAAGGACTTGTGCAGAGCGGCGTCATCAAACTGTACGCCGTGCTCGACCGGGCCAGAAGAAATCTGGCGGCTGGCGCGATAGCCATGGGTTGCCTGCTTCTGAGCCGCATCGGTCTTGGCAAGCTGGGACTTGAGGCTAACGATCTGCTGCTGCATTTCGCGGCGCATGGAAGCCATTTCCGCCTTCAGGGCGCGGAGCTCGGCATCATCAACCGGGGCAGCCTGAGCCACAGGAGCAATCCCGGCCAGCAGCATGGTCGTAAAAGCAATTGTCGGAAAAAGGGGTTTGCAGCGCATTATGCCATTCCACAAGTAAAACAGTGAGGGATGGATACCGTGTCCGCTCGCTTTTGCGTGTGACGCTTCAATGAGGGTTTCATTACGGTTTCATTAAAAAAGCGGCCTGGAAAACCAAACCGCTTTTTTATGGATATCCACCAACAGGTTACAAAAAAACCTTGGTAGAACTCTTACTTTCCACTCTTCCAAGCGGCGAGGATATCATCCTTCACGCTCTTGGGCAGCGGAACGTAGTCCAGCTTCTCGGCAGCGCTATCGCCATTGGCGAAATCCCAGGAGAAGAAGTTACGCACAGCTTCGTCACGCGCGGGGTTACGCGCAGGTACCGGCACCAGCACATAGGTTGCGGAAACAACCGGCCAGGCTTCCTTGCCGGGGGTGTTCAGCAGGTTGATGGCGAAATGCTGAGCGCTCTTCCAGTCGGCGGCTTCAGCCGCATGGGAGAAGCTGAGCAGGCCAGCGGCAACATTCGTGCCCGCCTTGTTGCGCAGGCGCACCGTGGTCAGGTGGTTGCGGCTAGCATAAGCGAATTCGACATAACCGATCGCACCCTCGGTGTTACGCACCGTGGCGGCCACGCCGTCATTGCCGCGCGCACCCAGACCGTTCGGCCAGTTGATGGAGGTGCTGGCACCCTGGTTCTGCTTCCAGCTATCCGAAGAATCGGCCAGGTAGGAGGTGAACACGAAGGTCGTGCCCGAACCGTCAGCGCGGTGCACAGGAGCAATAGCCGTATCGGGCAGATGCACGCCGGGGTTCAGCGCCGCAATCTTGGCATCGTCCCAGGTGGTGATGTCGCCTGCATAGATCCCGGCCAGCACTTCGCCACTCAGGGTGATGGCGTCAGGCTTGACACCGGGGATGTTCACAACCGGAACAATGCCGCCCATGACCGTCGGGAACTGGAACAGGTGACCGTCTTCGAGCTTTTTGGCATCCATCGGCGCATCGGATGCGCCAAAATCAACCGTTCCGGCCAGAATCTGGTTCTGTCCCGCGCTGGAGCCAACGCTCTGGTAGTTAACCGTAACACCGGTTGCCGTCTTGGCCGCCGCGCCCCAGGATTCATAAATGGGGGCTGCAAAGCTGGAACCAGCGCCAGTCACGTTTTCAGCCCGGGATACCGCCGGAAAAGTTGCCAGGAGGCTTGTAACAGCTGCCAGACACACTCCAGACCTGATTGAAAGACGCATTGTTGGATAAATCCCTTTGCCGTGAGCTTGCGGCGGCTTGCCGCGCCCATGTGCTTAAAGGAGCCACCCACGAAACGGTGTGATGTTTTCAGGACATTTACATTACAGATTTATGACAGGGCATCCGCCAGCGGCAACCACACGCAACATTCCGTGCCCTGCCCTACCACACTGCGCACGACAAAACGCCCGTTATGCCGGGTCACAACATGCTGCACGATTGCCAGACCAAGCCCGCTACCCTGCACGCTGGCGGCTGTTTTCGCCACACGATAAAAGCGTTCCGTCAGGCGGGAGAGATGCCGCGCAGGGATACCCGGCCCCGTATCGGCCACACTCAACACCACCCCGGGTGTTGCGGGCCAGCCTGCATCCGGCGGCGCGCGCTCTCCGCGCACGGTAATGGACAATGCCGCACCGCCAGATTTTGCTTTGGCGGCCAGTCCATATTTAAGGGCATTTTCAACCAGATTCATCAGAATCTGGGAAAGCTGCGCCTCATCCCCCTCTACCCGCAATCCTTCATCCTGTGGGATATCGACCGTAAGGGCAGCGTTTTTACCCGCCAGAAGCCCAACCGTTTCTCTCTTCAGATGGCTGAGCAGGTCTGTCAGAGCAACCACTTCCGTCGGGCGCAAATGCTCCTGCATCTGCACGCGCGAGAGATAGAGAAGACTATCCAAAAGCCGCTGCATACGCCGGGCCTGAGCACTCATGATCTCTAAAAACTCCTGCTGCGCGGCAGGATCATCCGCAGCTGGGCCTTGCAGGGTTTCTATAAACCCCAGCAAAGCGGCCAGCGGGGTGCGAAGCTCATGACTGGCAAAGGCGACAAAATCCGTATGCTGGCGCTCGGCCATAACGGCTTCCGTCTCGTCATGCAGGGCGACAAACACGACGGTTGCCAGCCCCCCCTTACGCTGCGCCTCGCCCATAAGGGCCGCAGGCACGGCTTTTTTATGCAGCCAGGCACGAATAACCCGATACTGGGGAATATCCAGCACCACCACAGCTTCTTCCGGCGCGCTACTGCTCTCACCATTGGAAAGCAGAAACTCGACCCGATTCTGAAAAGCCGGATGCCGAACAATGCTCCCGATACAATCGCGAAACTGCCTATGCGCCTCGGGTGAAATCACACAGGGTAGGCGCGATTCGTTCAACGCCAGCGTGGCGGCGGGCAGACAGGCCATGACCTCTTCAAGTGGCAGGCCATAAGGCACTTCCACCCGGCGGGGCATGGCCCCCAGCGCCTCGGCGCGCTCACGCAGCGAGAACATGCGGGACAGTAAAAACGGCACGGAAGACAAAATGCTCCCTGCCATCACACCGTATGCTACGGCCTGCCATACCTGCATGACGTCAAACCCCTTTCATGAGCAGGTGGGGTCAGTCCTGTTCCAGAGGTTTGTCCAGCGCATAGCCTCTGGCCCGAACCGTGCGGATCAGATCAGGTTCGGTCGCTTCGTTCAGGGTCTGCCGCAAACGGCGGATATGCACATCCACAGTCCGCAGTTCCACGCAGGAGCTACGCTCCCATGCATGTTTAAGCAGTTCCTCACGCGAGAAAACCTTGGCCGGGTGCAGCATAAGAAATTCCAGCAGACGGTATTCAGTCGGCCCCAAAGACAGCACGCGCCCGTTACGCTCAACCTTATGGCCCACCCGATCCATAACCAGATCTTCAAACCGCAGGGTCTTGTCCGCCGGGGGCGCGCGCCGCAGGATTGCCTTTACACGGGCAAACAGCGTGTCCATGCCGAACGGCTTAACCAGATAGTCATCCGCCCCGATATCCAACCCGCGAATACTATCCGCTTCCTCACCCCGTGCACTCAGCATGATAATAGGCAGGGAGGCGGTGCGATTCTGCTCACGCAGGCGGCGGCAGACCTCGATGCCGGACATGCCCGGCAGCATCCAGTCGAGCAGAATAAGGTCTGGCTGGCGCTGGCGCACCTGCTCAAGCGCTTCCTCGCCATCGCCCGCGTGGCGCACCGAGTAATTTTGCTTTTCAAGATTGTAACAGATCAGCCGCGCAAGGGCCGGGTCGTCCTCGACAACCAGAAGATCCGTTTTCTGCATAACCGTCCGCCCTCATCACTACTGACAGGCAGGATATGACGTGCATGTGACAAAAAACAACCGCGCAGGCGGCTTATGTTACACTGCCACACCCCATGACACGGCAAAAAACTACGTTTGTCATGGTGAAAACACGCTTGTGAAACTTTTATGAAGCCGCATGGCGGACAAACAGAGCGTTCCAAAAAACCCCCGTAAAAACGGGGGTTGATTGTTTCAGCCGCTGGATCAACCCTCGAACGGGTCACGCACCAGAATGGTGTCATCACGGTCCGGGCTGGTGGACAGCAGGGTAACGGGTGCGCCCACCAGTTCCTCAATCCGCCGCACGTATTTGATGGCCTGAGCGGGCAGGTCTGCCCAGCGACGCGCACCGTGGGTGGTTTCTTTCCAACCCTCGATGGTTTCATAAACCGGGCGGATACGCTGCTGCGCGGCCGGTGCGGACGGGAAGCGCTCCGTCTTTTTGCCATCCAGTTCATACCCGACGCAGATACGGATTTCATCCAGCCCGTCCAGCACGTCCAGCTTGGTCAGGGCCAGACCATCTACCCCGCCTACGCGTACCGCATGGCGCACCAGAACGGCATCGAACCAGCCACAGCGGCGCGGGCGCCCCGTAACCGTGCCGAATTCATGCCCACGCTCACCAAGGCGGCGGCCGGTCTCATCAAACAGTTCGGTGGGGAAAGGCCCCTCGCCCACACGGGTGCAGTAAGCCTTGGCAATACCCAGCACAAAACCGGCAGCCCCCGGACCCATGCCAGAACCCGTGCCCGCATTGGCCGCAACCGTGTTGGAACTGGTTACGAACGGATAGGTGCCGTGATCCACATCCAGCATGACGGCCTGCGCGCCTTCAAACAGGATACGCTTACCCTGACGGCGTGCATCGTCCAGAATATCCCAGGTTGCGGCCATGAACGGCAGCACGCTGGGGGCTACCTGTGCCAGATAATCCAGCAGTTCGGCCTTGCTAAACGTGGGCGCACCCAAACCCGCCAGCAGCGTGTTGTGGTGCAGCAGCAGTTCATCCAGCTTCCAGTCCAGCGTTTCAGGCTCGGCCAGATCACACAGGCGAATACCCCGGCGGGCCACCTTGTCTTCGTAAGCAGGGCCAATGCCGCGACCCGTTGTGCCGATCTTGCGGTCGCCCCGCGCAGCTTCACGCGCGCGGTCGAGCGCACCGTGCACCGGCAGAATCAGCGGCGCGTTTTCCGCAATCCGCAGCGTTTCAGGGGTAACGGACAGGCCCTGCTCACCAATCCGGGCGATTTCCGCCAAAAGGGCCTGCGGGTCCACCACAACGCCATTGCCGATAATACCCAGCTTGCCGCTGACAACACCCGAAGGCAGGAGCGAGAGCTTGTAAACCTGATTGCCGACCACCAGCGTATGGCCCGCATTGTGGCCACCCTGAAACCGCACCACCACATCGGCCCGGCTGGCGAGCCAGTCTACAATCTTTCCCTTGCCTTCATCACCCCACTGGGCGCCGATCACGGTTACGTTGGACATTGAGGGTCTGCTCCTGAAAAAACTGCCTGCTGGTCAAGAAAAAGGGCGCCACGGCACAGGGCCGGGCCAAAAGGTTGATCCTGTATCTGCTATCCGTGACTAGGTCAGCGCGACACAATCCGCACCCGAAAGCACAAAGCCACAGCCCAGACGGCGGGCTTCTTCCACCGCCTGTGTGCCGGACAGAAAGCCACCGATCGTGGCATGGCCACGCGCGCGCAGTTCGGCGGCCTGCGCGTGGTCGCAATCGGTTGCCAGATAAACACGCGGGCGCGGCGGCGCGGCGGGAATAAGCCTGCACAGCACATCCGGGCGGAATGTCAGCCCGCAGGCGGGTTCATTATCGTTACAGCGGTAACGCCCACCCCGGCCCAGCTCTTCCGAACGGCCCTGAGCAAACAGCGTCACACAAACACCGGTATGGTATTTCCAGCCCCGGAACTCCACCGGGTCCACAGTCAGGCTCAGGCCGGGGCAGCGCTCACGCAGCGCGCCAACCGTTGCCACCAGCCTGCGCACAATAGCCTCGGCCCGTTCCGGCAGGGTAATTTCCATCAGCCGCGCCACAGCATGTTCAGCAGCACCACTGGCATCGAGCAGTGCAATGAGCGTTGCGGCCAGTGCCCCCCCATGTTCCGCCACGGAAGCTGCATCCTTGCGGTCCAGCGCCCGCAGGAGTGCCGGGCGTTCAGCCTGCGGCACGCCCGCCTCTTCCAGCAGGGCCGGAATAAAAGGCGGCATGGTCAGATCGAAAGACACGCCCCGCACGCCAAGCCGGGAGAGGGCTTCCGCACCGATAGACATAACCTCGGCATCTGCCTCGGGGGAATCGGGGCCGATCAGCTCGATCCCCGCCTGCATGATCTGCCGCCCGCTTTCCTCGGCAGCGACCGGCGCCACCACCACGCATTCGCCCGCATAGGACACACGCAAGGGACGCGGCACACCGCTGAGGCGCGTACCCGCCATGCGGGCCACCTGCGGGGTAATGTCGGGACGCAGTACCATCATGCGCCGGGTATCCGGGTCCATGACACGGAAACCCTGTTCCGCCAGCGCGGCCCCGGCCCCGGCCAGATACGTGTCCTCAAACTCCATGAGCGGAGGCCGCACCGGGTCATATCCGTGCGAGGTGAACACATCCATAAGGACTGCAACACTCTGCGCCTGTGTGCGGGCATCAGGCGTCAGCAGATCGACAAAGCCAGCGGGCAGCAGGGCCGGGCTAAAGGGCGGGTTTTCCGTCATGTCTCGGCCTATAGCACTCCCTGTCTCACCCGTCATGCCTGCAAATCATGCACGAAGGCCGCGACATTGCCTTCACTGCCACGCCCGTGCGCGCTCACCCTTCCGCAACGCCCGGTAGGGTTTCCCAGCCTGCACCAATAAACGCCAGCACCCGCCGTCCGGGCCCTGCAGGCCGCAGCACGATCAGGTTGCGATCTTCCAGCCAGCCCAGCAGACGGCGGGCGCGGCCGGTGGACACTGTGCCGTAAACACGCGCGATCTCGGCATCTGACGGGCAGGCATGCTGCTCAATGGCCGCGCGCGCCAGAAACAAAAACACCCCCTGCAAATCCTCAGGCAGATCCGCCGCCATGGATTCGGCCTGCTGCCAGTCATCCGAGCCGGATATATCCTCGCTGACACCACTACGCGCTACCGCCAGCAGCCGGTTGAAACGCCGCATGTCCAGCGCATTGCGCCCTAGCCCCGCGATACGGCAGCGCACCAGAAAGTCCTGATACAGCACGGGGGCTGAGCGGAAGGCGACCTCATCATCCTCGAGCATATCGCGCAGGATAGCCGTCATGCGAGCTTCACGCTCGGCATCGGTTTCAGGCGTGGGGGGAGCGGATTCGGGCTCCTGCTCGGCCTGCGCCTGCCCGTGGGCAGCAAGCTGGCTGAGCAGATCAGGCACGGGCGCAGGGGGAGCCCGACGCACGCGCGCAGGCATGTCCATAACCGGCACGGGTGCCAGAATCAGTTCATGCACCGGCGCTGAAGGCGGTTCGAACGGCGCCAGAACCGGCCCTGCTGAACGACTCTGGGTTTCCACCGCACCAATCCGCACCATGGCCGGGCGGCGACACAGTGCTGGCCCCAGCGCGAGAAAAGTGCCCCGGTCCAGATCACGGAACGATTCGGCCTGCCGCCGCTCCATGCCCAGCAGGTCAGCCGCGCGCGCCATATCGATATCGAGGAAAGTACGGCCCATAAGAAAATTGGAGGCCTCCGCCGCCACGTTCTTGGCCAGCTTTGCCAGACGCTGGGTAGCGATAACCCCGGCCAGACCACGCTTACGGCCACGGCACATCAGGTTGGTCATGGCCCCAAGCGAGACACGGCGCGCCTCGTCCGATACATCCCCCGCCGCAGCAGGCGCGAAAAGCTGGGCTTCGTCCACCACCACCAGCACGGGGTACCAGAACGTACGCGGCACCTCGAACATGCCGCCCAGAAAAGCAGCGGCCCAGCGCATCTGCTGATCGGCATCCAGCCCTTCGAGATTGAGCACCACAGAGGCCCGATGCTCGCGCATGCGCTCGCCCGCCGCGTGCATGGCCATTTCGGAATGATCCGCCGCCTCGATCACCAGATGGCCAAAGCACTCCGCCAGACTGACAAAGTCCCCTTCAGGGTCGATAATCGCCTGCTGCACCATACGGGCAGACTGCTCCAGCAACCGCCGCAGTAGATGCGACTTGCCCGAGCCGGAATTGCCCTGAACCAGCAGGCGCGTGGCCAGCAGTTCGGCCAGATCCATCCGTGCCGGACCGCCCCCCGGCACCTCACCCATTGTAATCATGTTGTTCATAACGAAACGGGATACCGCTCCCCGCCCTGCTTTCGCAACCAGTCCAGCGCCCCATGAGCCGCCGCACGCCCGGTAGCAAGGCAGGCATGGAGCAGGTAGCCGCCTGTTGGGGCCTCCCAGTCCAGCATTTCTCCCGCCACGAACACGCCGGGCAACGCCCGCAACATGTATTGCTCGGTGCAGGCCGCCCAGCGCACACCACCCGCCGATGAAATGGCGCGGGCCAGCGGTTGCGCCGCTTCAAGCCGAACAGGTAGCGCCTTGATCCGTTCGGCAAGCCCCATGGGGGTGACAGGCACGGCCCCGCTTTCGCGCAAAAGCCCGATAGAAGCCGCAGACAGGTTCAGCCCCTTGCGCAGGCGGTTGGACAAGCTCTCGCGCGCCCGCACGCGCGCAAGCCTTGCGGCCATATCGGCAAGGCTCATATCCGGCCGCAGATCGCACAGCACCGTTGCGTGGCCCTGTGCCGCTACACGCTCACGCAAGGCCGCGGACAGCGCGTAAACCGCACCGCCTTCAAGCCCGCCTGCTGTCAGCACGACCTCACCCCGGACGGAACGCCCTTCAAAACTCAAGGCCACCGGCTTGAGCGGCACGCCAGCAAAGCGCTCGGCAAATAGGGGAGACCACGCCACGGCAAAACCGCAGTTAGCAGGCTGAAAAGGCGCCAGTTCCACACCCCGTTCAGCCAGAAGAGCCGCCCAGCCACCCGTGCTGCCCAGCCGGGGCCAACTCGCCCCTCCCATAGCCAGCACTAGAGCATCAGTTTTTTCCGAACTGACAGCCGCACTCTCCGGCCCTGCCACGAGCAGCGCCCCCTGCGCATCCCACCCCAGCCAATGCGTGCGTGGGCGCAGGGTCACCCCTTGCTCGCGCAACCGTGCCAGCCAAGCCCTGAGCAACGGCGAGGCTTTCATAACCACAGGGAACACCCGCCCCGATGAGCCCACAAAGCTTTCCTGCCCCAGACCATCCATCCAGTGGCGGATATCCTGCGTGGTCCATTCTGATAATGCGGCATGCAGGCGGGATGCCGCCGCGCCATAGCGGCTTTCCAGCGCCTCATGCGGTTCGGAATGGGTGATGTTCAGCCCACCCCGCCCGGCCATAAGGAACTTGCGGCCAAAGCTTGGCATGGTGTCGAGCACCTGCACGGCACACCCGGCGGCAGACAGCACTTCCGCTGCGGCAAGCCCCGCCGGGCCACCGCCTACAACCGTAACGCGAAACGGCTCTGTCATGTCGTGCGCCAGAACCGGCTCGCGCTCATACCGTCTGGCGGCCTGCGGCGCGCACCGCCGTTGCCAGCCCGCCAATCTGCTCCAGCACGGTGGGCAGGGTCGCAGTCGTGGCGCGGCCCTGTGCATCCAGTGTACCGGCCAGCGTTTCCAGCAAGGCGGAAGCCACAACGGCACCATCGGCAATACTGGCCGCCTGAGCAGCCTGTTCTGGCGTTCGCACGCCAAAACCTACGGCCACCGGCAGGCTCGTAGCCGCACGCACACGCGGAATAGCCGCACGCAGATCACCCGCACTGGCGGTGCGTGTGCCGGTTATGCCAGCAATACTGACATAATAGACAAAGCCCGAAGCATGAGACAGCACATAACCCAGCCGCTCTGAGGTGGTGGTAGGGGCAACAAGGCGGATGATAGCAAGCCCGGCGGCCTTGGCCGGAGCCTCGATCACATCGGCTTCCTCTGGCGGCAGATCGACCAGAATCACGCCGTCCACACCGGCTACCACCGCATCCTTGCAGAAGCGCTCGTAGCCATAGGACTCAACAGGGTTAACATAGCCCATGAGGATAATCGGCGTATCGGTATCATCCTGCCGGAAGGCCGCAACCATATCCAGCACACCGGCGAGTGTCGCACCGGCTTTCAGCCCGCGCAGGGCCGCCGCCTGAATAACCGGGCCATCGGCCGACGGATCGGAAAACGGCATGCCGATCTCGATCAGGTCGGCACCAGCCGCGGGCATGGCGCGCAGCAGGGCCAGCGAGGTCTCGCGGTCGGGGTCATAAGCTTCCAGATAGGGAATGAGCGCGCCGCGCGCCTGCGCGGCAAGGTCGCTAAAACGCTTGGCGATACGGCTCACAGTTCCACCCCCAGATGCTCGGCCACGGTAAAGATATCCTTGTCGCCCCGGCCGGAAAGATTGACCACCATCAGGCTGTCGGCAGGCAGGGTGGGGGCAAGTTTCATGGCGTAGGCCACGGCATGCGCGGATTCCAGCGCGGGAATAATGCCCTCCAGCCCGGTACAGAACTGGAAGGCTTCCAGCGCCTCCCCATCGGTGGCCCCTACATATTCAGCCCGCCCGATATCGTTCAGCCATGCGTGTTCAGGGCCAACGCCGGGATAATCCAGCCCCGCGCTAATGGAGTGCGCTTCCTCAATCTGGCCATCGGTGTTCTGGAGCAGATAGGTGCGGTTGCCATGCAGCACGCCGGGGCGACCACGCTCGATGGAGGCGGCTGTCTTGCCACTATCCAGCCCGTGACCTGCGGCTTCCACGCCGATCAGGCGCACGGTCGTATCATCAAGGAAAGGGTGGAAAATGCCCATGGCATTGGAACCACCACCAATGGCAGCCACCACCACATCGGGCAGACGCCCTTCGGCCTCGTGCATCTGGGCCTTGACCTCGGTGCCGATCACGCTCTGGAAGTCACGCACCATGGCCGGATAGGGCGAAGGCCCCGCAACCGTACCAATAAGCATGTAGGTATCCGCCACATTGGCCACCCAGTCGCGCATGGCCTCGTTCATGGCATCCTTGAGGGTACCGGCCCCGGCTGTCACGGGTACGACTTCCGCCCCCAGCAGGCGCATACGGAACACGTTGGGTTTCTGCCGCTCCACATCGGTGGCACCCATGTAAACCACGCATTTCAGGCCAAACAGGGCACAGACCGTGGCCGTGGCAACCCCGTGCTGACCCGCCCCTGTTTCCGCCACGATACGCGTGCGCCCCATGCGGCGGGCAAGCAGGATCTGCCCCATGACGTTATTGAGCTTGTGCGAGCCGGTATGGTTGAGTTCCTCACGCTTGAGGTAGATTTTCGCTCCCCCCAGCTTTTCGGTCATCCGGCGGGCAAGCCATAGCGGGCTGGGACGGCCTACATAATCCTTGAGGTAATAATCCAGCTCACGCTGAAAAGCGGGGTCGGCCTTGGCCTGTGCGTAGGCGGCTTCCAGTTCGAGAATCAGCGGCATCAGGGTTTCCGCCACGAAGCGGCCACCATACCGGCCGCCGAAATGACCCCGGCTATCCGGTTCATGCCGGAGCGAGCTGTTTGCCAGCGCTGCTTTTTGCTGTTCCATCAGGTTTGCCATTGCCAGTTCCACCACTCCTCTGCCGCCTGTGCGCCACGGCACCGCATAGAGCGCCGCCCTGCCCGTACAGCCGTTATGCGCCCCGCTTACCAGATACCGCACCGAATTGCACAGTCCCGCGCCGCAATCTTGCAAGCCGGGGGAGGCTGCCCCATAGTCCGGCCTGCCCGTATGGCCCCGCCCCTTGTAGCGGCCATACACATCCGGCCACCCCTCCGGCCGGCACGCACCAGCGTGATAGTGCACCCAACAGACAGGCAGGGAGACTCGCATGTTTCTGGCTCACAGACCCGGTACAGCCACAAAAGCCATTGAAACACCCGAGGACGCGGCAGGCTCGGTCTGGCTTGATCTGCTCGACCCCACCGAACAGGAACTGGAACTGGCGGAAAGCCTGTGCGGGCAGAAACTGCCGACCCTTGATGATTTGAACGCCATTGAAAGCTCATCACGCATCAGTGTCCGCAAGGGTGTGGCGTTCCTGTCCTCCCCCCTGCTCAAGCGCAATGGCACCGAATTCCTCAGCACCCCGGTAGGATTCGTACTAACCGATGAGCGGCTGTTTACCATCCGCTTTCAGCCCTATCAGGCGTTTGAAACCGTGGCGCAGCTTGTGTCCGACCATACCGCCATACCCGCAGCCACACCCGATGCCGCCACCACACCACATGCTGTGCTGCACGCGGGCGAAATTCTGGTGGCCCTGATCGAGACCATCGTGGACCGACTGGCCGATGTGCTCGAAGCTATGGGCAACCTGCTCGATACGTTGTCGCACGATATTTTCCGTCCCTCGCAGCAGGGACCACAGATACGCACCATGGCCTCGCGCCAGCGCGACCTGCTGCAACGGGTGGGGAGTGCAGGCAGTTTCTGCTCACGCATGCGTGACACGCTTTTAGGTATGGAGCGCATAACGCTGTTCCTGAGTGAAAGCCGCAAAACCGCCTCTGCGGCCCCAGCCCCCGGCTTCTCCCTGAGCAGCCGCCAGATCAGCGCGGCACAGCAACCCCTGACCGAAGCCGATGCACGAGCCGCCGCCTATACGCTTTCCGGTGCGCAGCGCACGCGTATTACAACTGTCAGCCGCGACCTGTCCTCGCTTGATGCCTATGTATCGCAGGCACAGGACAAGGTTGAATTCCTGCTCGACGCCACGCTGGGCTTTATCAATATCGACCAGAACGGCGTCATGAAAGTACTGACCGTGGTCAGCTTCATCGGGGTAGCCCCGACCCTGATCGCGGGTATTTACGGCATGAATTTCAAGGACATGCCCGAGCTCAACTGGTCGTTCGGCTACTGGTATGCCCTCAGCCTGATGGCCGCCACCATTGTGCTGCCGCTGATGTGGTTCTGGCGCAAAGGCTGGTTGGGCGGGATCAAATAACCGCATATATCTTGACGGCGCACCACGCGCCCCCTATCCTTTGCGCACAACGCTGGCTGACTTCACCTGCCCAGCATTTCCCCTTCCATGTCAGGACTTCAACCGCTTTCTGGTTCCTTTCACCCACGGACGCATTCTGTCCGCACGGCGAAAGCGCGGAAATGCACACGGTACAGTCCCGGCTTTTCGTTCTATTCACGAACTTTCTTGCCAGTCAGGGCATTTTTTCATGCATCTTGCGGAACTCAAGGCCAAGTCTCCAGCCGACCTCTTGGCCTGTGCTGAAGACCTGAATATCGAAAACGCCTCATCCCTGCGTAAGCAGGACATGATGTTCGCCATACTGAAGACACTGGCCGACAACGACCAGGCTATCTATGGCGAGGGCACCCTCGAGATCATGCATGACGGATTCGGCTACCTGCGTGCGCCCGAATCCAACTACCTGCCCGGCCCGGACGACATCTACATCTCCCCCACGCAGGTGCGCCGCTTCGGCCTGCGCACCGGCGATACGGTGGAAGGCCAGATTCGCGCCCCGCGCGACGGCGAGCGTTACTTTTCAATGCTCAAGATCAACACGATCAACTTTGAATCGCCCGACGCCGTTCGCCACCGCATCAACTTCGACAACCTGACGCCCCTCTACCCCGAGCGGCGTCTGCAGATGGAAGTCGAAAGTCAGGCCACCGCCCCTGAGCCCAAAAGCGAAAAGGGCAAGAAAGGCGCGCAGAAAGACTTTACACCGCGCGTAATCGACCTTGTCTCGCCCATCGGCATGGGCCAGCGCGCCCTGATTGTCGCACCGCCGCGCTCGGGCAAGACGGTCATGCTTCAGAGCATTGCCTCCTCCATCAGCGCCAATCACCCCGAGGTGTTCCTGATCGTTCTGCTGATCGACGAACGCCCTGAAGAAGTGACCGACATGGCACGCTCCGTCCGGGGTGAAGTCATTTCCTCCACCTTTGACGAACCGGCCCACCGCCACGTTCAGGTGACGGAAATGGTGCTGGAAAAAGCCAAACGTCTGGTCGAACACAAGCGCGATGTGGTGATCCTGCTGGATTCCATCACCCGTCTGGCGCGCGCCTACAACACCGTTGTGCCTTCATCGGGCAAGGTGCTAACCGGTGGTGTGGACGCCAACGCCCTGCAGCGCCCCAAGCGCTTCTTTGGTGCGGCCCGTAACATCGAGGAAGGTGGCTCGCTCACCATCATCGCCACTGCGCTGATCGACACCGGCAGCCGCATGGATGAAGTGATTTTCGAAGAGTTCAAGGGCACCGGCAACTCCGAACTGGTGCTGGATCGCAAGCTTGCCGACAAGCGCACCTTCCCCGCGATCGACATCACCAAGAGCGGCACCCGCAAGGAAGAACTGCTGGTGGACCGCGCCACCCTGTCCAAGATGTGGGTGCTGCGCCGTATCCTTGCCCCCATGGGTACCATGGACGCGATGGACTTCCTGCTGGACAAGCTGAAATACAGCAAGACCAACAACGACTTCTTCGAGGCCATGAACAACTAGGCGGACAAATGGACAAAAAAAGCCGGCCAGAGGCCCCGATCGGGTTTTCAGCCGGCTTTTTTGCGAATGATCAGCACCATGCTGCCATCAGCATGCGCCACCTCGGAAACGATTGCATGGCCCAGAGCGCGGACAGAACGCCCCACGTTACGATGCGGCTCCTCCCCTTTCAGGCGCACGACCAGCACGCCTTCCGGGGCCATGCTATCCAGCGCCAGGCGGGTTCGCACGAAAGTCAGGGGGCATGTATCCGCGGTGATATCCAGTTCGACAATCGCAGGAGTGCTGGGCTCATTGTCGGTCATGGTCACCATTTTGCATTTCTCCCCTCTTTGCAGGCATATATACCTACCATAACGAGCATCCGGTCTAGCGCGTATCCGCGTAAAATTGGACAAACACCTTACCTTTCGGCTACCTGAAAGACAGACGCAAGCATGACAGTACAGGCAGGTTTGGGATCGTGAAGGCACAAGCGGCAGAATCACGTATCGAGCAATTGTGTGTGGAACATGGCCTGAAAATGACAGGCCAACGGCGAGTGATCGCGCGCGTGCTTTCCGAAGCCGACGATCACCCCGATGTGGAAGAGCTTTACCGCCGCGCACTCAGCCTTGATTCCCGTATTTCAGTGGCAACCGTTTACCGTACGGTGCGCCTTCTAGAAGAAAAAGGAATTCTGGAGCGCCGTGATTTCGGCGGGGGCCGCGCCCGCTATGAAGCCACCGAGCATGGACGGCACCATTACCATCTGATTGATGTGGATAATGGCCGGGTCATCGAGTTCGAAGACCCCGAACCCGAAGAACTCATGCGCAAAATGGCCGACCGTCTCGGTTTCGAGTTCGTTTCCCTGCGCCTTGAACTGTTCGGCAAGAAAAAGAAGCCGGCCGCGGGTGCTGCGGCACCGCACCGCAAGGGAGAGACGACATGAGTTCCGCACGCGCCAGTGGCGGCGGCCTGTCCACACTGGATCTGGACCGTAGCAGCTTTCCCGAACTGCACGGCGGCAGCCTGAGTGTCCGTATTGCGGAAACCGATGCCGAGCGCGAAGCCGCTCAGGCGCTGCGTTACCGGGTGTTTTACGAGGAAATGGGTGCGCACCCCGATGCGCAGACCCTCCGCCTCAAACGCGATATTGACGAATTCGACGCTGTTGCTGACCACCTGCTGGTGATCGACAATGCCATCGCCTCCGACGAGCGGGGCGTTGTTGGCACCTACCGTCTGGTTCAGAGCGATGCCGCCGAACGCATCGGGCGTTTTTATTCTTCCAGCGAATACGACATCACGCCGTTGCAGGATTTTCCCGGCAGGCTGCTTGAGGTCGGGCGTTCCTGCGTAGACAAAAACTATCGCGGCCGTGCCGCCATGCAGCTTCTATGGCGTGGCATTGCCTCGTATATTTTCCTGCATCGCATCGACCTGCTGTTTGGTTGTGCCAGCCTGCCCGGCACCGACCCGGACCGCATTGCCGATGAGTTGACCTATCTCTACCACAACCATCTGGCCCCTCCGGCCCTGCGTGTAAGGGCTCTGGAAGATCGTCGGGTGGAAATGCTGCGTACCGACCCGCATACCCTGAATGTGCGCAAATGCCTTGTTGGGCTTCCCCCTCTTATCAAAGGGTATCTGCGTCTGGGGGGCTATATTGGTGATGGTGCGGTAATCGACCCCCAGTTCAACACCACGGACGTAGCCATTCTGGTCAAGAGCGAACTTCTGGCGGACAAATATTACCGCCATTATGAACGCCGCCTGCGCGACGCACTGGACTAAAGTGCCACAGGGGCGGCGAATCGTGCCTTACGCCACCCCTGACCATTACTCTTTGCGCACGGCCCTTTTATCTACAGGCGACTTTTATCCATGCGTCTGCCGAGGTTTTTCCTCCCGCCGTCCGTAAGGACCTGTTTTACCCCTACCTCCCTGCGTTTTACAGGCCGTATGCTGGGCTTGGGCGTGCTTGCTGCACTGGCTCTGCCACCCGTGCATTTCCTTCCTGTTTTGCTGTTCAGTTTTGGCCTGCTGGGTAAAACGCTGAATACAGCGACAAGCTGGAAGCGCGCCGCGTGGGCGGGTGGCCTGTTCGGCTTTGGCTTTTATGCTGCCGGGCTGTACTGGCTCATTCATGCCGTGCTGATCCGCGCTGACGAATTCTGGTGGTTCGTACCCTTCCCCTCATTGGGATGCGCCCTGATTCTGGCTCCCACAGCAGCAGCACCCGCAGCGCTCAGCTTACTCGCCCCGCCGGGTGTCAGGCGGCTTGGTGCCTTTGCCGCCCTGTGGACACTGGCGGATATGAGCCGCACCTTCCTGTTCAGTGGTTTCACATGGAACGCTCTGGGCAGTTGTCTGGCCATTCCCGGCGTGGTGGGGGATATCCTGATCCAGCCTGCTGCATGGGTAGGCGAAGACGGACTGACCCTATGCCTTGTCCTGCTCAGCACGCTGGCGGGCGTTGCCTGCCTGCGTGGTAGCCTCCTGTCACCCCGTATCCGTGCATTGATTCTGGGTGGTGGTGCCGCTGCCGTGCTGGTCTGGGCCATGGTGGGGGCCGTACGTTTCTACACCGTCACCCCAAGTGGAGAAGAAGGGCCGATTGCCGTGATCGCGCAGGGCAATGTGCCGGAAACCGAAAAGGTCGGCCGCCTGAACCCGCGCGATATTTTCCTGCGTTATCTGCGCCTGACCCATGACGGCGTGCAGCAGGCGCTCGCCCTTGATCACCGCCCCCCCGCCCCTGAAAACCCGGCCGATGCGGAACCGGAAAATACTGGCAGGCCGATTGTCTTCCTGTGGCCTGAAACATCCTTCCCCGGTTACGATCTGCTACAGGACAGCCCGCAGGCCCGTGCGATCATCATGCGTTGGGGGAGTGGTGCCGAAGCCGGATTGATTGGCGCCCTACGTGTGGATGAGCAGGGCCGATACCGCAATGCCATGCTGGCCCTCGCCCCCGATGGCACTGTGGAAGATTTTTACGACAAGGCGCGGCTTGTGCCGTTTGGTGAATACCAGCCGCCTTTCATCCCCCTTCAGATCGTACCGCAAGGCGGTATGGCCTCAGGCTCCGGCCCCCGCACCCTGCACCTGCGTGGCCTCCCCCCTGTCGGGCCGCTGATCTGCTACGAGGTGATTTTTTCTGGGGACGTGACAGACCACCATGACCGCCCTCGCTGGCTGGCCAATATCACCAATGATGCGTGGTTTGGAAACAGTGCCGGACCACGGCAGCATCTGGCCTCAGTCCGACTACGGGCTGTTGAAGAAGGCCTGCCGATTGCACGCGCCGCCAATACCGGTATTTCCGCCGTTTATGACGGGCGGGGCCACCTGCTGCACAGTCTGGGCTGGAACCGCACCGCAGCCTTCGCTGTGCCACTCCCTGCCCCCCTGCCCGCTACGCTTTTTGGCCTGTATGGCCAGACCATTCCCCTAAGTGCGTGCATTATACTGCTCGTTGTCTGTATCAGTCGTATCAGAAACCGCAAAAAAAGCCCTAAATGAACAGAAATTCGAGAATTTCTTTTATTCCAGCCACGTTATTACCAATCCTTCATCTTCCTTGCTGTAACTTGCGCTGGCGGTGGTCGTGATTTCATCTATAAACAGCTTTATCGTGAAAATTGTGACCTTCCCTTCGTCACCTGTTCCTCAGAGGGAAACGTTTCCATCGTGACCGCAGTCGACAAAATTACGACACGCAGTGTCACACCCACGTTACAATCAGGCGGGATTGATCTTCATGTGGGCAGCCGCATCCGGCTGCGCCGAACCCAGCTTGGCCTGTCCCAGGAAAAACTGGGCGAGGCACTCGGCATCACATTCCAGCAGATTCAGAAATATGAACGCGGGGCCAACCGTGTCGGGGCTTCACGCCTGTACCATATCGCCAGCATCCTTGATGTGCCGATCAGCTTCTTTTTTGATGACATGGGCAGCGGGCGGCAGACCTTCAGCCACACGCCATCGCACCCTGCCATGGAAGTTGCAGACCAGCGGCCCCCCTTCAACAAGGCCCAGCAATCCGCAGCCTGCACCGGCTCGGAAGATCAGGCTCTGCTCTCACGCAAGGAAACGCTAGAACTGGTCCGCGCCTATTACCGAATTCCGCAGCCTGCCCTGCGCAAGAAAATCCTCGATCTGATCACATCCATGAGCGACGAAACATCCGCAGAGTGAGGCCTCGCTTCGGCCTATAAAAAAAGCGCGGGAAGGTTAAACCTTCCCGCGCCGTAAAGACCTCAGGGATCGATACGTTCAGAAGCTCTGGTCGTCTCCGCCCCAGTCACCGCCGGAATCCCCCCAGCTATCGCCTCCAGCGCTGAAATCCTGATCAGCCGTTGTACCGGCCCCACCAAACGGGTCCGAATTATCACCATAGTTGTTGATGATGGTCTCGCTACCCGGCGCCACGCCGCCGCCAAAACCCGAGCCCCCCATATCATGATGCCCGCTGAACAGGCCTGTCAGCGCATTGGCTGCCAGCATGCCACCGGCAACGCCGGTCGCGGTTGTAAGCGCACTGCCAAGAAAACCAGAGCCGCCCTGAAACATGCTGGGGCGTGCGCCATACGGCATGGACTGGGCTTGCATCGGCGGGGGCATCTGCTGGGCCGCACCACCCCAACCCGGCGGGGGGGCCGCCTGCGGCTGGGCAGACTGCCCACCACCGAACAACCCACCCAGAAAACCACCGGATTTCTGGGGAGCGGACTGCTGTGCCGCCTGCAAAGCCTGCTGGGCCTGCTGCAACTGAGCCTGAAGCTGCTGGATCCGATTCTGGGCCTGCACCAACGCCACTTCCTGCACAACCGCCATCTGAGTTACGCGGTAACGTGCTTCAGGATATTTCTGGAATTCCTGAGCAATAAGCTGGTCGGCCTGCATATCTACGGCGGGCAGGTTGGGCTGTGTGCCGGGCACGCTGGCAAAGCCACCCTGCGATGCACCACCCACACGGGCAAAGAATTTCTCGATAAGATCGCGTTCTTCGTTGGTCATTCCATCCCTTCCTGCCCTTACGGGCGTCCGATCCCGGCCCTGCCATAGGGGGTTTTGCATGATGCCGCCCCCTATCAGGACATTTGATAGCGGGTCACTCTGGCCAAGATGTGGCAAGGACACAACCCCGTTACAAGGGCCATAAGCCCTCCAACGCCACGGGTTCTCTTCCGGTTCCGGCGCGGGGCCTGTATGGTGGCCACCACATAGACCCCAAGCCAGACCCGCCCGGCGGGAACGGCCATGGGGAATGACCCAGTCACCCTTGCGGAGTTTCATCCTGACCATGGTTCCGGCGCCTCCCCGCCCTTCAGAGCGACCTCTCTCCTTTCAGGACCTGATCCTGACCCTGCACCAGTTCTGGTCTGCGCAGGGATGCGCCATTCTCCAGCCGTATGATACCGAGGTGGGCGCGGGTACACTGGCCCCCCACACCACCCTGCGGGCTCTGGGCGACAAGCCGTGGCGCGCGGCCTATGTGCAGCCCTGCCGCCGCCCGTCTGACGGACGCTACGGTGAAAACCCCAATCGCCTGCAGCATTATTACCAGTATCAGGTGCTGCTCAAACCCACCCCCGAAGAAAGCCAGAAGCTGCTGCTCGACAGCTACCGCGCCATTGGTATCGACCCCGACCGGCACGATATCCGCTTTGTTGAGGATGACTGGGAAAACCCGACCATCGGTGCATGGGGGCTGGGTTGGGAAGTCTGGTGCGATGGCATGGAAGTCACCCAGTTCACCTATTTCCAGCAGGTGGGCGGTATTCCGGTAACCGTGCCCTCAACCGAACTGACCTACGGGCTGGAACGTCTGGCCATGTATGTTCAGGGCGTTGAAAACGTCTATGACCTCGATTTCAACGGCGCTGGCCTGACTTATGGCGATGTTTTCCTGCGCGCCGAAAAAGATTATTCACGCCATAATTTTGAATTGGCCAACACAGACCTGCTATTCCGCCACTTTGCGGATGCGGAAAAGGAAAGCGTGGCTCTGGCCGAAGCCGGTGTGGCCCAGCCCGCTTATGACCAGTGCCTGAAAGCCAGCCATCTGTTCAACCTGCTTGATGCCCGTGGCGTCATCAGCGTGAGCGAGCGCGCCTCCTATATCGGGCGGGTGCGTACTCTGGCGAAACTGTGCTGCGAAACCTGGCTGGCTGGCGAGGACAAATAACACCATGCCCGAATTGCTGATTGAACTGTTTTCAGAAGAAATTCCCGCGCGCATGCAGCAGCAGGCCGGTGAAACCCTGCTGAACGCGCTGGCCGATGCGCTGGCTCCCCTCGCCCCATCAGACCTGCGCGCCTATACCGGCCCGCGCCGTATCGCCGCCACGCTGAACGTGGCCGAACAGGTGCCCGGCCGCCTTGTCAGCGAACGCGGCCCGCGTGAAGGCGCTCCCGACAAGGCGCTGGAAGGCTTTACGCGCAAACACGGTGTCACACGGGACGCGCTGGTTCTGCGCGATGGTTTCTGGCTGCTGGAACGCGATGAACCCGCGATAGACGCAGCAACCCAGATCGCAACCGTGCTGCCTGACCTGCTGCGCCGTTTCCCATGGCCCAAATCCATGCGCTGGGGACAGGGCAGCAGCTTTACTTGGGTGCGCCCCCTGCGCCGTATCCTGTGCCTGCTGGATGGTGCGGTCGTACCGGTCTCGCTCGCTCAGGGTCAGGATAACGGCCACGGCCTGCACAGCGCCAACCTGACCGAAGGCCACCGCTTCATGGCCCCCGATACGATCACGGTCAGCAGCGCCGCGCAATGGAAGGACAGCCTGTTCCAGAGCCGCGTGATGGTGGAAGCGCAAGACCGCCGTGAGGCCATTGCAACCGGACTGGAGCAACTCGCCACCGCCGAAGGTCTGCGGATCGTGCCTGATACCGGGCTGGTGGATGAAGTCGCCGGGCTGGTGGAATGGCCGGTGCCCATGCTGGGCCGGATTGATGAGCAGTTCATGGAACTGCCGCCTGAGGTCATGCAGGTCTCCATGCGTGTCAACCAGCGCTACTTCGCCCTGCGCGATTCCGATGGTGCCGCAGCCCCACGCTTTGCTTTTGTAGCCAATATCATCCCCGCCGATGATGGTGCGCTGATTGTCGCGGGTAACGAGCGCGTGCTGCGCGCCCGTTTTGCCGATGCCCGTCATTTCTGGGATCTGGACCGCAAGCACACGCTCGCCTCACGCCTGCCTGCGCTGGACAACGTAACCTTCCACGCCAAGCTGGGTTCGCTGGGTGAGCGCGCCCGCCGCATTGCCCGTCTGGCGGGGCTGCTGGCAGGTATGACAGGTGCCCCGGTCGAAGCCTGTGAACGCGCCGCCCTTTTGTGCAAAACCGACCTGACAACCGGCATGGTAGGTGAGTTCCCCGAACTACAGGGCGTCATGGGCGGCTATTATGCCCGTCACGATGGCGAGGCGGACAGCGTGGCGCAGGCCATTAGCGAGCATTACACCCCCAAAGGACCGGGCGATAGCGTACCCACCGCCCCAGTTTCCGTGGTGGTTGGCCTTGCCGACCGGATCGACATGCTGTGCGCGTTTTTTGCAGCGGGTGAAAAACCCTCAGGCTCGGGCGATCCCTTCGGGCTGCGGCGCGCCGCACTGGGGATTATCCGCCTGATCCGTGAAAATACCCTGCGGCTTGATCTTATCCGCCTGTTCACTTTTGCTGCGGAAGCCCTGCCGGACTCCCTGCGCAATGCACCCGACCTTGACCTGCTGCCACAGTTCATTGCCGAACGCCTGCGTGTGCAGCTTCGTTCCGAAGGCGCACGCCATGACTGTCTGGCAGCCATTTCCGTAGACAATACGGATACCGATATTGTGCGCCTGCTGGCCCGCGCAGGTGCCCTGCAAGCCATGCTGGAAACGGAAGACGGCAAAAACCTGCTGACCGCCACCCGCCGCGCCGCCAATATCCTGCGGATAGAAGACAAAAAAGACGGCCCGCATGAAGGCACGCCGGATGCGGCACTGTTTGAACAGCCCGAGGAACAGGCCCTGTTCAGCACGCTGGAAAAGGTGGAACCCGCTGTGGAAGCGGCTTTTGCGAAGGAGCTGTTTACCGATGCCATGCGCGAGGCCGCAAGCCTGCGCCAATCTCTGGACAGCTTTTTCGAACAGGTAACGGTCAATGCGCCCGAACCGGCCCTGCGCCTGAACAGGCTGAAACTGCTCTCACGCCTTGTGCGTATGATGCGGCTGATTGCCGATTTCAGCCAGATCGAAAGCTGAAAAAACGCTTGTGGCCAGCCCGGTTATGCACCGGTGCTGGCCATATGCTCTGTCAGCCTCGCCCGAAAAAGAGGCTGATGATCAGAAGCACAACAAAAACAAATAGCAAAACCCGAACGATTTCCGAAAAGCCCGCCGCCATGTCGTGAAAACCGAACAGCGAAGCAATGAGCGCGCAAATCAGAAAAATCAGTATCCAGCGTACCAGAACCATGGCCTGTCTCCGCGCTTTTCCCTGCCGCTCTTTCACGGCTGGAAAATCGTTTAACCGCCTGTTTTAACGCTGGAAGGCGGCCTTTGGTTCAGTGCCGCCCGTATTTAATCATCCAACCCACTCTGGGCTTGCGGTATTACTCGTGCGTGTCGGCACCGGGAATAATATCATATGCGGCACTTCCCGCAGCCGGGCCGGGCGGCGGAGGCTGGTTAACCGCAACCGGTGTCAGCGCCTCAAGCGAAGGGCCGATTTCGCGCACATCTACAGCGACACCCAGCCCGCCATTACTACCACTGCCAACGGCATAAACCGTCTGGCCGGGCTTGAGCAGATCGGCAAAGCGTGTGGCTTCAGCCGGTGTGAGATACATTACCGAATGATCCTGCAAGACAGCACCCGTCAGCTTGCCGCTCATGTTGTAAAGCGGCATCGACACGGGGCCATGCAGAACAAGATCGGGGCCAGCCAGCATTTCCGTTGAATGATTGGGCATGGAAATCACGCTGTCTTCCACGCTGCGACCACGGGGGCTGGTAACCAGAAAAGCCCTCAGGATTGGCAGGGTCTGGCCTTTCAGGCCCCGGATTTCCACCGTATCGCCGGGTTTGACCAGCCCTGCGAAGGCATGGCCCTGCTCAGCCGAGACAAGAACCTGCGTGCCATCTTCAAGAATGAAACCGTTGATACCGCCATGAGTGGACGGCAGGAACTGCGCCACCTTGCCGGTAAAGACCGGCAGCACCGACAGGTCATAGACAGAGCCTACCCGGGCACCTGTAGGCGCAGGCGCTACCGGTGCGGGAGCCGGGGCGGGCTTGGCCGCAGCGGCATGATGGTGTGTAGCCTTGCCCTCATGAGCATGGGCAAGAGGAGTAAAAACAGCAGAACACGCCAGCACACAGGCGGGCAGAAAAAACACAGGGCGCATTATTCAACCAGTCGAAAACCACCCTGCAATCAGGGCGGGGGGCAAGGCCACGGGATTCGCCCCCCAGTTTCCGCTATGAAGCCCCCTGACCGCAAGAGCGGTGCGAGCGTGTCAGTGACGGAAATGACGCATACCGGTCAGAACCATGGCAATACCTGCGGCATCGGCCGCGGCAATCACTTCATCATCACGGATTGAACCACCCGGTTGAATAACCGCCGTGGCACCGGCCGCCACAATGGCCTCAAGCCCGTCCGCAAACGGGAAGAACGCATCGGAGGCAGCAACCGAGCCATGGGTCAGCGGCGTGTCCTGACCGGCAGCACGCGCGGCTTCGCCACTCTTGAAAGCAGCGATACGCGCTGAATCCACGCGGCTCATCTGCCCGGCACCAACACCCACTGTTGCTCCATCACGGGCATAGACAATGGCATTGGACTTGACGTGCTTGGCAACCCGGAAGGCAAACACCAGATCCTGCATTTCCTGAGCTGAAGGGGCGCGCTTTGTCACCACTTTCAGTTCAGACGGCACGATCCGTCCGGCATCGCGGGTCTGGGCCAGAAAACCGCCCGCCACGGAGCGCACCACAATCCCTGCCGCAGCCGGGTCAGGCAGGCCGCCCGTCAGGAGCAGACGCAGGTTTTTCTTGCGGGCCAGCAACGCCTGAGCCGCTTCATCAGCTTCGGGCGCAACAATGACTTCGGTAAAGATCGCTGAAATCTTTTCAGCCGTTTCCGCGTCCAGCGGACGGTTCAGCGCCACGATGCCACCAAAGGCGGAAACCGGGTCGCATTTCAGCGCCTGATCCCATGCTGCCGACAGGCTGGAACCAACCGCAACACCGCAGGGGTTGGCGTGTTTGACAATCACAACGGCCGGGGCATCGAACTCGGCCACCGCCTCGAACGCGGCATCCGTATCGTTGATGTTATTGTAAGACAGCGCCTTGCCCTGCACCTGCACGGCTGTGGCCACGCCGGGGCGCTGGCTGCCATCACGGTAGAAAGCCGCCTGCTGGTGCGGGTTTTCACCGTAGCGCAGGGTTTCAGCCCGCTGCCCGGTCAGGGCAAAACGCTCGGCCAGAGGCTCGCCCGCCTGCTGGGCAAACCATGTGGCAATGGCGGCATCATAGGCAGCCGTGCGGGCATAGGCGGCACCTGCATAAGCCGTACGCATGGCCAGCGTGGTGCCACCATCGCCCAGCGCATCGATCAGGCCCGCGTACTGGACCGGGTCGGTCAGCACCACAACATGCGCATGGTTTTTGGCGGCAGCACGGATCAGGGCGGGGCCGCCGATATCAATGTTTTCGATGCAGGTTTCGCTATCCGCACCGGATGCCACGGTCTTTTCAAACGGGTAGAGATTGACCGCCACGAGATCGATCTCGCCAATGCCATGCTCACGCATCTGGGCCTGATGCGAAGGCAGGTCACGGCGGCCGAGAATACCCCCATGGATCATGGGCACCAGCGTCTTGACCCGGCCATCCAGAATTTCGGGAAAACCCGTGTAATCCGACACATCCCTGACCGGCACACCCGCATCGCGCAGTGCCTTGGCAGACCCGCCGGTGGACAGGATTTCGGCTCCCTGCGCGGCCAGCGCACGCGCCAGATCAAGCAGGCCTGTCTTGTCGGAAACGGAAATAAGGGCACGCCGGATTGGCAGTGTCGTCTGGCTCATGGAGGGACCTTTCGCACAGCAGGAAAGACGGGAACGGCTGAGCGACCGCAGAACCGTGCGTGCGCAATCAGCCTGTGAGAAAAAACAAACCCGCCGTTACCGACGGGTGAATGTCCAGTACAACGGCTGGCGGCCCGCCGCGATGGCCTTGGCCTCATACCGTGTTGGAAACCAGCCCTCAGGCCGCTCGGTTACAGGGGCTGGTGCATCAAACCAGTCCTGCTGGGCCATAACCTCGCCAACCCATGCCTGATAAGTCGGGTCGTCACTGGCGACACGCCATACCGCACCGGGTTTGAGAGCACGGGCCACCAGCGCCACGTTCTGCGGGTGCATGAAGCGCCGCTTGGCATGGCGTGCCTTGGGCCACGGGTCGGGGAACATCAAGAAAAGACGGTCAAGACTGGCCTCAGGCAGAGCCTTGAGCACCAGCCGTGCATCGTCGTCCCACAGACGCAGCCTGTCCGGCACGGGGGCCGTTGCTTCCTGCCCGACAGGCACGAGCTTGGTGAGCAGGGAACACAGGCCGTTATGGAAAACTTCGGAAGCAATATAGCCCACCTGAGGGTGGGCCTGCGTCTGGGCTAGCACATGCTCGCCCCCGCCAAACCCGACCTCAAGCCAGATCTGCTCGGGCTCCTGCCCGAATACCGCTGCCGGGTTTCCTGCTTTTTCAAGCGAGAAACGCAGGCGCGGCAGCGTTTCATCAAGCAGACGTTCCTGACGGGGCCGCAGGGGGTGCCCCCTCTGGCGACCATAAAGCCTTTCGGGTGGCGGTTTGACCTCCGCCGTTTCCGGCTGGCCGCCCACGGCCTGACCTGTGACCTCCGTCATGAACAGACGCGCTCTCTCAGCTTAGCGGTTGAGTGCGCTACGCAGGGCGTCAACCAGATCCGTGCGTTCCCACGTAAAGTCGTCACGCGCGTCATCAGGTGTGCGGCCAAAGTGACCGTAAGCCGATGTCTGGGCATAGATCGGGCGGTTCAGACGCAGGTGCTTGCGGATACCGCGCGGCGTCAGGTCCATGACCTCACGCAGCACGTTGCCCAGACGCACTTCGTCTACATCGTTCCCGCTTCCGTCCAGATCGACATAAACGGAAAGCGGATGCGACACGCCGATAGCGTAGGAAAGCTGGATGGTGCAGCGGTCAGCCAGACCAGCCGCCACAACGTTCTTCGCCAGATAGCGGCAGGCATAGGCAGCCGAACGATCCACCTTGGTGGGGTCCTTGCCGGAGAATGCGCCACCGCCATGGGGAGCCGCACCGCCGTAGGTGTCCACAATGATCTTGCGCCCGGTCAGGCCGCAGTCACCATCGGGGCCACCAATTACGAACACACCGGTGGGGTTCGCGTAAAATTCGTTTTCAGGCGGCATCCAGCCTTCGGGCAGGACATCGCGCGTCAGGCCCAGCAGGCGCTGGCGCAGGTCAGCCTGATCCACACCCTCATCATGCTGGGTGGAAATAACGACCGACGTGGCACCAACGGGGCGACCGTTGACATAACGCAGGGTCACCTGGCTCTTGGCATCGGGCTGCAGGCCTGCCACGCGGGCATCGCCAGCACGACGCAGGTCGCGCATGGTATGCAGGATGCGGTGCGCATAATACAGCGGAGCGGGCATGAGGGTATCGGTCTCATTGGACGCGTACCCGAACATGATACCCTGATCGCCTGCGCCTTCGTCCTTGTCGTCCGTGCTGTCCACGCCTACGGCGATGTCAGCGGACTGAGCATGCAGGTAGTTGGAGGCATCGGCACGACGCCAGGAGAAACCCTCCTGATCGTAACCAATGTCACGCACGGCTTCGCGCGCCAACTCAATCAGCTTTTCCGATGTCACGGAAGCCGGGCCACGCACTTCACCAGCGAGGACGATGCGGTTGGTGGTTACCAGTGTTTCACAGGCAACACGTGCTTCCGGGTCGGCCGCCAGATACGCGTCCAGAACGGTATCGCTGATCCGGTCAGCAACCTTGTCGGGATGACCTTCGGATACGGATTCCGAAGTAAACAGAAAATCGCCGTCTTTACGCATAATGGTGCCGTTGCCCCACGTGAGTGAAAAGGAAACAGAGGATGTCCCTTGCATGAAAGGGACGGGACGATATGACGGGATAGACAGCGCGGGTCAAGGATATTTACCATTTGGCCGCGCAGTCCGGCCCTGCGCCGCCCCGTTCAGGCGCTCTGCCGCCTAAAGCGGTGGCAGGCCCAGAACATCCTCCATGCCGTATAAACCGGGTACACGCCCGGACAGCCAGCCAGCCGCACGCACGGCGCCGGTTGCAAAAATACGCCGGTCGAACGCCCGGTGCGTAAGAGTGATCTGCTCATCCGCTGAGGTAAACAGAACCTCGTGCTCGCCCACGATCTGCCCGCCCCGCAGGGCCGCAAAGCCGATTGCTCCGGCCTTGCGGGGGCCGGTATGCCCATCGCGCCCGCTTTCGCGCACATCCTCCAGCACCACGCCACGCCCCAGCGCTACGGAGCGCCCGATGGCCAGCGCCGTGCCTGATGGGGCATCCACCTTCTGGCGGTGGTGCATTTCCACAATTTCGGCATCGTAGCTCTTCGCGGGCAGGGCCTGCCCCATCATCTGGGCCAGACGCTGCACCAGCGTAACGCCGGGTGAAAAATTGGCGGCATGCACCACGCCAATCTGCCGAGCCGCTTCATCAACCGCTGCCTGCTGCTCGGCAGACAGGCCAGTTGTGCCCAGCACCCAACCTACGCCAGCCTGCGCCAGCACGCGGGCATTCCCGCACACCGTATCGGCATGGGTAAAATCGATCACCACATCGCTCAGGGCGGCTAGTTCAGCGATATCCGTAAACAGGGGGTAGGGCGATACCACATCCTGCACTTTGCGCGTGGTGCCGCCCGACAGGTCCAGACCCGCCGCGCGTACCTCTTCCACCAGCAGTCGCCCTACGCGCCCGCCAATACCGGCAATACCAACCCGCATGCGTGTTATTCCCCACCTTCGAAAAAGTCACGCACACGACGGAAAAAGCCCGTATGTTCGGGGCTGTGCTTGATGTCCTCGCCCGCTTCAGTCTCGAATTCCTCAAGCAGTTCACGCTGGCGCTTGGTCAGGTGCTGCGGTGTTTCCACCGTGACCTGAATATACATATCCCCACGTGCTGAAGACCGCAGAACCGAGAACCCCTTGCCGCGGAGCCTGAAATGCGCGCCGCCCTGCGTGCCTGCGGGAATTTTGACATTGGCGCGGCTACCGTCGATTACCGGCACTTCGATTTCCGTGCCCAGAGCCGCCTGCCCCATCCGCAGCGGCACACGGCAGTAGATGTTCGCGCCATCGCGCTGGAACAGCCCATGCTCCAGCACGGACACATGCACATACAGATCACCCGGCGGCACACCGTTGGCTCCGGCCTCGCCACTGCCGGTCATGCGGATACGGGTACCGTCCTCCACACCGGCAGGCACCTGAACCTCCACCACGCGTTCACGCTCGACCGTACCTTCGCCATGGCAGGCCTTGCACGGGTCTTTAACCGAACGCCCTGTGCCATGGCAGGTCGGGCATGGCCGCTCGACAATAAAGAAGCCCTGCTGGGCCCGCACCTTGCCTATGCCATGGCAGCTCGGGCAGGTCTGCACACCTGAGGCGCCACTTTCCGAACCGCTGCCGTTACAGCTTTCGCAGGCCACGCGGGTAATGACCCGCACATCCTTCTTCACACCTGAAAACGCTTCTTCCAGCGTGATTTCAACATGAGTCTGGATATCGTTGCCACTGCGGGCCTGACCACCGCCCCGGCGGCCCATCATATCCCCGAACATCTGCTCGAAAATATCGCCCAGACCGCCGCCGCCACCGCCAAAGCCGCTGAAGTCAAACCCACCCGGCCCAGCCCCGCCGCCTTCAAACGCGGCATGGCCAAAGCGGTCATAGGCAGAGCGCTTCTGCTCGTCTTTCAGAATATCGTAAGCATGGCTGATTTCCTTGAACCGCGCTTCCGCATCCGCATCACCCTGATTCCGGTCGGGGTGGTATTGCATGGCCAGCCTGCGATAGGATTTCTTGATTTCCTCCGCCGAAGCTGTCCGGGAAACCTCAAGAACTTCATAATAATCAAGCTGCGTGGCCATGAGCTATCCTTGTGGCGCCGCCCCACGCCGGGCGCGGCCTTTACTGTCCTGAATGTAAAAAGGCGCCCGGCTTCATAAAGAGCGGGCGCCGGACGCGCAATACAGGCGGCCATACAGGATGGCCGCCTTCTGGAACCTGCGCCGCTTACGACTTCTTGTTGTCGTGCACGTCTTCGAAATCGGCATCGACGATTTCGGGTTCGTCCGCCTTGGGAGCGCCAGAAGCCGCAGCCCCCTCTTCTTCCTGAGCTGCCTTGTAAGCGGCTTCACCCACTTTCATGGCAGCCTGCGTCAAGCGTTCGGTTGCACTCTTGAGTGCTTCCGCATCCGTGCCTTCCAGAGCAGCCTTGACGGCGGCAATGGCGCTTTCGGCTTCGGTCTTTTCAGAAGCCGGAACCTTGTCGCCTGCATCCGTCAGAGACTTTTCAGTCTGATGCACCAGCGCTTCGGCATTGTTGCGGGCTTCAACCAGTTCGCGCTTGGCCTTATCGGCTTCGGCGTTGGCTTCGGCGTCCTTCACCATCTGGTCGATATCGGAATCGGACAGACCACCAGAAGCCTGAATCTTGATCTGCTGTTCCTTGCCGGTTGCCTTGTCCTTGGCGGACACGGACACGATGCCGTTGGCGTCGATATCGAACGTGACTTCAATCTGGGGCGTGCCGCGCGGTGCGGGCGGAATGCCGGTCAGGTCGAAGTTGCCCAGCAGCTTGTTATCAGCCGCCATTTCGCGTTCGCCCTGGAACACCTTGATGGTAACCGCGCCCTGATTGTCTTCCGCCGTGGAGAACACCTGGCTCTTCTTGGTCGGAATGGTCGTGTTGCGGTCGATCAGGCGGGTGAACACGCCACCCAGCGTTTCAATACCGAGCGAAAGCGGCGTGACATCAAGCAGCAGCACGTCTTTCACATCGCCCTTGAGCACCGCACCCTGAATAGCTGCACCAATGGCCACGACTTCATCGGGGTTCACGTTACGGGCCGGGTCCTTGCCGAAGAAGGACTTCACCGTTTCGATCACCTTGGGCATGCGGGTCATACCGCCGACCAGAATGACTTCATCGATCTGCGATGCAGACAGACCGGCATCCTTCAGGGCTGCCTTGCAGGGCTCGAGCGTGCGCTGCACCAGATCATCCACCAGGCTTTCCAGCTTGGCGCGGGTCAGCTTGAGCACGAGATGCTTGGGGCCAGACGCATCTGCCGTGATGAACGGCAGGTTGATTTCCGTTTCCTTGGAGGAAGACAGCTCAATCTTGGCTTTTTCCGCGGCTTCCTTCAGGCGCTGGAGAGCCAGCTTGTCGGAACGCAGGTCAATGCCCTGCTCACGCTTGAACTCGTCAGCCAGGAACGCGATCACCCGGTTGTCGAAATCTTCACCACCCAGGAATGTGTCACCATTGGTGGATTTAACTTCGATCACGCCATCGGAAATCTCAAGCACGGATACGTCGAACGTGCCGCCGCCCAGATCGTATACCGCAACCGTGCCGCCGCTCTTCTTTTCCAGACCATAGGCCAGAGCTGCCGCAGTCGGCTCGTTGATGATACGCAGGACTTCAAGACCCGCGATCTTGCCGGCATCCTTGGTGGCCTGACGCTGGGCGTCGTTAAAGTACGCGGGAACGGTAATGACCGCCTGCGTAACCTTTTCGCCCAGATAGGCCTCGGCCGTTTCTTTCATCTTGCCCAGAACAAAGGCGGAAATCTGCGACGGCGCGTATTTGGTGCCGCGGGCTTCAACCCATGCATCGCCATTGTCGCCCTTGACGATGGAATAGGGCACCATGCCCTTGTCTTTCTGGACGGTCGCATCATCAAAGCGGCGCCCGATCAGGCGCTTGACGGCGTAAAGCGTGTTAGCCGGGTTGGTAACGGCCTGACGCTTGGCGGCCTGACCCACCAGCATTTCACCACCTTCGGTGAAAGCGACCATGGACGGCGTGGTGCGCGCGCCCTCGGAGTTCTCGATAACCTTCGTCTCGTTGCCTTCACGCACGGCAACGCAGGAGTTGGTCGTGCCGAGATCGATACCGATAACCTTGCTCATGTGTTCTCCCTTCAGCGATTCCGTCTGGCCCGAAGCACCTGATGGAACCCTTCTTGCATCTTTATACCGGCCCGCTACCTGCACCCTGCCTTACGCCATGGGAGCCGCACGAACCGACTGAACTTGATGTATGGCGGCGTTTTTCCTTTTTCAAGGCACGCCAGCCAACATCGGATGGTTTTTTAGCCCTGCTGTCCGCCTTCATGCGCCTTGGCCACCACAACCATGGCCGGCTTGAGCAGACGACCGTGCAGAGTCCATGTAGGCGTCCATGCCTGCATGACCGTGCCGGGCGTGTGCTCGGCACTGGGCTGCTCGGCCATGGCCTGATGATGGTTGGCGTCGAAAGGCTTGCCAGCGGGGTCTTCGCAATGGATGCCGTGGCGCTCGAGAATGGAAATAAAGGAACGCTCGGTGCTGTCGATGCCTTCACGCATCTTGCTCAGCACGCCGTCCTCGCCTTCCTGCGCGGGGGGCAGGCTGGCCAGCGCACGGCGCAGGTTTTCAGCCACTTCCACCACGTCCCGGGCGAATTTCTGCACCGCGTACTGGCGGGCATCATCCACATCGCGCTTGGCGCGGGCCAGAAGGTTCTGGTTCTCCGCCTCGGCGCGCAGCCATTTTTCCTTGAACTCCGTTGCGGACTGTTCAAGCTCTGCAATACGAGCGTCCGTCCCCGGCGCGGCATCATCCTGCCTGGGGGTGGACTGTTCGGCCTGGCCCGGCTCGACCGGCGCCTCGACCTGTGAGGGGTCTGTATCGTGCGTCATGCCCAAAGAAGTAAGCAACGCCGCTGCCGCCGACAAGACCTCTCGCGCATGAAACTCCCATGAACCGGCCCACCAACCCGCCCAAGGGGCAAAAAAGCGTGTCATTCAGCCGCTACCCCTTGGCATGCCACCCTTGCAAAGCCTAATCTGACGCGCTCGCGCCGTTGCCGGGAAGGAAAACAAGACCAATGACAGAGCGCACCAAGCAGACAATTGCTCTGGTTGATGACGACCGCAACATCCTGACCTCGGTTCAGATGACCCTTGAGGCCGAAGGATTCAATGTCCGTACCTACACGGATGGCGAGGCAGCCCTGCAGGGGCTGACCGCCTACCCGGTGGATCTGGCCGTGCTGGATATCAAAATGCCCCGCATGGACGGCATGGAGCTTTTGCAGCGCCTGCGTAACCGTTCGAATCTGCCGGTTATCTTCCTGTCTTCCAAAAACGAGGAAGTGGACCAGCTCATGGGGCTGCGTCTCGGGGCGGACGACTACATTACAAAGCCTTTCTCGCAGCGGCTTCTGCTTGAGCGCATTCGCGCGCTGCTGCGTCGCAACGAGGCCAGCAAGGCTGAAGCGAGCGGTGCGCCCGCTGGCGGCGCGCTGATGCGGGGCGATCTTTCGCTCGATGAGCTGCGCCACAAATGCACATGGCGCGAACAGGACGTACCGCTGACGGTTACCGAGTTCCTGCTGGTCAAAACGCTGGCGCTGCGTCCGGGCTTGGTCAAATCACGCGACCAGCTTATCGATGCAGCCTATGGCGATACGGTTTATGTAGATGACCGGACAATCGACAGCCATATCAAGCGCGTGCGCAAGAAATTCCGGCAGGTTGATGATGATTTCAACCAGATCGAAACCCTGTACGGTATCGGCTACCGCTACCGCGAGGACTGACCAGCACACATGACAGACCGGCCCCCCTTTCTGGCGCCGCTGTCCCGCCGCGTGGATTCGCTGCGCCACCTGCGCGTGCCCGGCAGACGCCCCCAGAAAGGGGTGGAGGCCACCGCCGCCTATCAGGCGTCACGCACGCGACTGGTCTCGCCGCTCATGCGGCGTATCCTGCTGGTCAATATCCTCCCACTTGCCCTGTTGGGCGTTACGGTGCTGTTTCTTGGCCAGTTCCGTAACAGCCTTCTGGCCTCAGAAGTCTCGGGACTGCGCGAGCAGGCCCGCATCTATGCCGGAGCATTGGGGCAGAGTGCCGTGCGCGCCACCCACTCGCCCCGCATAAGCAGCGGGGGGCAGGACAAGAACTACGCGCTGGAAACCGCGCTGGCCCGCCCACTGCTGCAACGCCTGACAGAACCAAGCCCCGCCGCCCATGCCCGCCTGTTCGGGCCTGACGGGCGGCTGGTGGCCGATAATCTGATCGATATTTCAGACGCGCCGGACATCCCGCTAACCTTCTCGCCGTCCACCCATCATGCGCGGGCCATCAACATGCCCGCCCCCAGCGCGTATGAGCGTTTTCTGTCCTGGCTGTGGGCCAGCCACAATCCGCGTATCGTCACGCTAGATACGGATGAGGAAGACACGCCCGACCACCCCCCCGGCCCGCCGGAAGACAATGGCGAC
>NZ_JBDNWF010000021.1:0-43360 GCF_047721125.1 Acetobacter papayae
CCAATGCGGGTCTTGAGCAATGAGAAAGCTCTGCCAAGGGCTGCGCCCCTGACACCCTGTTTTGAGGTTTCCAGACCCGGAATGAGATAAGGGCTGTCAGTGGTATCCTTAAGGGCCAGCACACCTGCTTCAATCAGCTTTGAATGGACAGGCACCACACGAGTGCCCGCTTCTGTCTTGGGTGCCCAGCCGGTTTCGGTATGGGGGCGGATAAGGAAGCAGGGGATACCGTCAACGGTCTGAAGGTCTTCCTTGCGTAGAGTACAGATTTCACCCAGTCTCATGCCAGAGTAGGCTGCAATCAATGTAACCAGCCTGAAGGTATCTTCTGGCACGGACGTGCTGTGCCATGAGGCAGAGGCGAGCAAAGCCAGTTCCTTTGTCATCCAGCTTCTTCTGACAGTCTTTTGCCCATTCTCGAAATTCCAGCCTGTCCACGGATTGCGTGTGACCAGTTCCCGCTGGTGTAACTGGTTCCAAAGGGCAGAGAGACGCATCATGTGGTTTTTCACACTCTTCCCGCTCAGGGTCGGTAAAGCATCTTCTCTGGCTCTCTGTGCCTCTTCCTCAAGGGTAAGGCTGCTTTTGCGTTTGCCCAGTGAGGCAGGAAGGGAAAAGAGCAGGTCACGGAACGCTCCAGTCTTCTCGCCACCGATAATGGACACAGGCGCATCGCCAAAGGCTTGTAGAAAGAGGTCTACGGCTCGTTGAGTGGCTTTCTTGGTGTCAGCGCTGGCATGGAGATTATCCAGTACAAAGCGTTTCAGGGCACCGGAAAGCATTAAAGGTTGGGCTTGGGGGGCTTTGGCTGGTTTCTTCATCGTTCGGGGTTTGGGCACCAGTGCTGACACTGGCACGGACCCCGTTTCCTGAGCAGATGAAAGCTGAATCACGCTCTGCAAATCCCGCAGTGTAACCCGCAGTCCTTCAAGCCTGCTTAAAGCGTCTGGTTCAGCCAGCACAGAATGGGCCTGAGAGAACAGTTCTGTGGTTCTGGCATGGAGGAGTGATGCCCGTTTGCGGGCTTCGTTCTGGTAGCCGGTTTTCAGGGAAACCCAGATTTCGCGCCGGTTTAAGGCTGCTCGCAGGGCAGGGGGAACGATACGGCGGAAGTGGTAGGTAGTGCCTCGGACACGGAGCATAAAATCTTCCCTCGGTGGGGAAGGACGATGGAGCAAAGACAGCCTTTGCCCCTCATTCAGCCGAAAAATCGTGCTATTTCAGGTGTCTGTGGTGCGAACTGCGGGACTCGAACCCGCACGCCCTATGGGCTGGAGATTTTAAGTCTCCTGCGTCTACCATTCCGCCAAGTTCGCGTGGAGCGTGCAACTGGTAGCTTGTGTCAGTGTTGCGCTTTGTCTTCTAGCAACGCTTCAGGCCAGCGGCAACTCCTGCTGTCCGGCACGCATGAGGTTTGGGCCGTGATGGCGTAGCCAGGCTTCTGCTCGCTGGCGGTGTGGAGTAAGGCGTTTGACTTGCTGCCAGAACTGGTTGCTGTGGTTCATGTGCACGAGGTGGCTAAGTTCATGGGCTATCAGGTAATGTCTGACTTCAGGTGGTGCCATGATCAGGCGCCATGACAGCATGATGCGTCCTGTTGTGGAGCAGCTTCCCCAGCGGCTTGTGGGGTCACGGATATCCAGCCGTGTCGGCTTGAGGTCAGCAGCTTTCGCCATTTCCCGTAATTCGGTACCCAGCACGCGTGCGGCATGGTGGCGCAGGCAATCCATAACCCGGCGGGAGATGAAAGCTGTCTCACCACAGACGATAATCTGCCCGTTTTCGATCCATGCTCCCCCACGCTGGTTCGGGCTGTGAACAATCAGGTGAGGCTGGCCTTCGATGGGGATCACGCTGTCTATAGTGAAGGAAAAAGCGTTTTCCACACGCTTGAGACGGCTGGCTAGCCAGCTTTTATTATTATGCAGGAAGGCCAGAGCCTGAGCGGGCGGGCAGGTGGCGGGCAGGGTGACGGTTATGGCATTCTGGCGTGGCGCGAGACGCATGGACAGGCGTCTGGCTTGTTTGGATACACGCCAGAGCACCGGAAAATTACCGATAGAATCAAGGTCGATGTTATTCGGTAGTAGCGGGCTGTCCGGGCCAGGTGACAATGTAATCCTCCAGTGCGCCGGCACGGCGTTCGCTAATGCAGCGCCCTGCGGCGGAAGCCCCTGCACTGATAACGGTTTCTGTCGTGCCACTGATCAGTGGATGCCACAGGGGTAGACCGCGCCCTTCGGCCAAGCGGCGATAAGCGCAGTCAGGCGGAAGCCAGTCGAGCGTGTCGATCATGTCGGGTGTCAGGGTTACACAATCCTGCACTTTGCGGTGCCGGTTTGGGTAATCCTCGCACTGACAGGTTTTGGTATTGAGCAGCCTGCACGCGACAGATGTATAATGCAGTTCTTCCGTGTCATCATCGCGCAGTTTGTGCAGGCAGCAGCGACCGCAGCCGTCGCACAGGGATTCCCACTCGCTACGGGTCATATCGGCCAGAGCGGTTGTTTCCCAGAACGGGAGAGAAGCAGTCATTTCAGAATTCCAAAAGCAAAGGCGAGAACAAGGCTGGTCAGGGCAGGTTTTTTCAATAGTGGCCACCACAGGAGTGTTAGCCTTTTGGGGAGTGAGGCCCCCAGTTCCAATGCCGTGGCTGTCCAGTTTGCGGGGAGTGTGCGCAAAGGGAGCGTTAGCGGCAGAACCAGCAGGGGTACCAGCAGCACTCCTTGTGCCGGAGCTGTCAGGTTTGTCCACCAGACAGCGGGGAGTATGAGCGCGAGCAGGGTGGCGGGTATGCTCAGCAGGAGCGAGAGAACATAAACAGTAGGCGCGCAGCGTAGGCGTACCATGGCGGCTAGAACCATACCCGTTCCGGCCAGAGCGGTGAGGGCAAGCAGTAGTGTGGAGAGTGCATTGCCTGCATGAACGGGTAGGCCGGTAAGCTGGGCGATCATGGGTGCGCGGCCCAGCGGTGAAAGCGCTCTGCTATGGCTGGTAAATTCTGGCCCCAGAATGAGTCGTCCACAACGGTTGCAGGCGGCAGTGGTGAGAGCGCGCCGCCAGCCGCCGTAATGTCCTGCATGGAGGGGAGAGAGGGCCACGCATTGGCGAATGCCTGCTTCTGGGCAGGCTGTTCCAGCCACGAGGCCAGTGCCAGACTGGCATTGTTATGGGCGGCGCTGCGTGGCACCCCCCAGCCGTATTGCACAAGCAGGCGCTGTTTCCAGAGCAGGCCGAACTTGTCCCGGCTGTCAGCCTGTGCCCCCAGAATTTCCCCTGTGGGCACCAGCCCCATGAGTGCGCCGCCAGAAAGCAGGATCTGTCCGGCTTCTTCAGGCGTGGACCACCAAGCAATATAGGGGCGTATCTGATCCAGTTTCATGAACGCGTGGTTCAGCCCATCCCGCGAGTTCAGCACCCGATAGAGCGCATCTGCCGGTATGCCGTCTGCCAGCAGGGCGATTTCCAGTGTGGTCCGTGGGTCGCGGCGCAGGCTGCGGCGGCCCGGATGCCGCGCCACATCCCAGAAATCTGCCCAGCCCGGTGCCACTTCAAAACGGAAGCGATCCCACGCCATGGCGTAGTCGATGGAAGCGGAGGGCGTGCTGCAGACGATCTGGTTCCTGCTGTCGGTTTCTTTGGTCAGAAGCCCCATTTCGCAGCCGATCTGCAGGCTGCTGCATTCCATCATGACAGCCGCCAGACTGTGAACGGGGTGTTCTTCCTGCTGCCGCAGGGTGCTGGGTTCGCCGTTCCATGTTCTGCAAAGCAGTGGGTGCCCAGAAAGCTGGCTGTAGGGGGTAAACAGGACTTTTTTCTGGGTCTGGGCAATTTTGCCAGCAAAGGTCAGCACTGTCAGGCTTCTGAGTGTATGCGCGCGTTTGGCCATGGCTTCTGCCGGGAGCAGGCAGCCCAAACCGGCCAGCAGCGCCTGCCGACGTGAGATCCCGTGCGCGGCTGGTAGCCTGTGTGCTGTTTTGCCGTTTACTGTGCTGGCAACGCGGTGGGATGAGAAGGAGAACAGGGGAACCTCTTTGCACGTCTGAAGGCCGGTCGGACGGGAACAGTCTAGCGTGATTTTTCATCCATCGGAAAGGCGATGGCGTTCCGTGCCTGCCACGCCACCAGACCCGTGCGTCCGGGCCGCAGGTCGCGCATGGTGTGAACAGGCGGACGATGCAGCGTTATCTCTGTTCCATCGCGGCTACGCAAGCGCATGATAATAGTACGGCCCAGATGATGGGCCGAAACGAGCGTGCAGTGGACATCGCCCGATTCGGCTTCTTCATCAACAGATGCGCCCGCGCGCGGTAGGAGAATGGACAGCCGATCCGGCGGGATGCAGATACAGGCCAGATCATCGACGGCAAGGGTATGGTCGGCCATGGCCTCCACCGTCTCGCCCGAAGGTAGACGCAGGCTGGCGATGTCATCCTGAATGTCCAGCACCTTGCCGGTTAGCACATTGGCGTCATCCATCGCGACAGCCACAGCGGTGCAGGCAGGGCGGTTGAGCAGGGTAGGGGCATCCGCACTTTGCAGCAGTGTCCCTTTGTCCATAACGGCAATGTCATCCGCACTCAGCAGGGCCTCGGCGCGCTGGCGGGTCAGGAGCAGGATGCTCAGGCCTAGAGCGTGCCGCAGCCTGTCCAGCATGGCCTGTTCCTGCTGGCTGGTGTGTGAGCCCATGGTGGTAAAGGGTTGGTTGAGGATCAGCACCTCGGGCTTTTGTATCAGTGCGCGCGCCAGTCCGGCGCGAAAGGCCTGACTGGAGGTAAGTCTGTTCGCGGGCAGGTGGCGGGCTGAGTCCAGCCCCGTCAGGGCCAGCAGGTCATGACCCTGACGCAGGATTTCGTGCGGCTCGAGTACTCCGCGTGCCCGCAGGGGAAAGACAATGTTGTCCAGCACCGACAGATGGCCGAATAGCGGCGCATGCACGCCGCAGGATGCGACGTGACGCAAACCGGGAAGCTGATGCGTGACATCCTCTCCCGCCACGAGCATGCGGCCTTTCTGCGGGGGTGTTGCGCGTGTGTGTGCTGCCACCTGCCCAGTCAGCCCGGTTGTCAGCGCTTCCAGATCCGGGCTGTCGGGGGCGATTCCCAGCACAGCCAGACAGCCCCCCCGTGGCAGGGATAGCGTCAGGCCCGGTGCCTGCGGCAGAACCGTGAAAGAGTGCAGCGCCAGCGCCGGAGGCGAGCCATGCATGTGCGGCATGCAACCATGATCCTTGTCGGCTGTTAAAGGGGGGGTAAACACTAAAGAACCCTGAATAGACGAGGTTTGAGAGATGTCTTCTGATAAAATCAAGGATATCAAGGCGGCTGGTGCAGTTGCCGCGGATACGGTGCGTGATGAAATCGACTCCCTGAAGGCGCAGCTGGAGAAGCTGATCGGCCAGCGTGTCACGCCGGTTTTAGGCAGGGCGAGCGAGCAGGCAGGGGCTTTCACGGAACAGGCAGTTGCCAACGCCCGCGAACTGGCAGATCATGCGCGCAATGATCTCGCAAAGCAGACGCGGGGCCAGACGTCGTGGGTGTCCATCGCTATTTCGGGCGTGGTCGGTTTCATACTCGGGCGGCTGTCTCGCTGAAGCATGAGCGTCACCCGAGTATAAGGTAGCCGCAGAACCCATGCATATCCTCGATCTTGGTAAATCCGTCCTGAATGCGCAGACCAGTCTCATGCAGCAGATGGCCATACGCTATGGCCGTCAGCTTGCGTTTCTGGTCATGGCGGCTGTGTTCGGGTTCTTTGCCCTGATAACGGGGCATGGGCTTTTGTGGATTCTGCTGGTTTTCGGCGGCCATATGGGGCCTGTTGGTGCCTCTTTCATGGTGTTTGGCCTTGATGTGCTGGCAGCGCTGGTTTGCGTGCTGTTTGGCCGCCGCTCTTACCTGACAACGGCTGAGGTCGAAGCGCGGATCGCGCGTGACCGCTCCATGACCCATATCCGCGAATCCCTTACAATGGCGGCTGTTACAGCCACTGTTGCGGGTACTGTTGGCCGCGGTGGCGTGCGCAAGGCATGGGATATCGTGCGGCGCAAAAAGGACTGAAATTGTCCCCCAACTGTCTAGCGGGGGTAAAGCCATAGGTTCCATTCCAAATTTGCATTGGCGCGGGGCGTCATTTGAGTAAATGATGGCTCAGCATTTTAATAAGCGTGCAAATTTTTTGCATACTTGTCAGCGTGAGCGGTGAATGGAACCTGAGAACGATTCTCTTGAGGCAAGCGAGGCCCGCCGGTTCTTCGGGCATAGACTGGCGCGGATTGCCGCAGCCTGGAGGCGCGAGATCGATACCGATCTACGCGCTTTTGGCCTGACTGACGCCACGTGGCGTCCTATTTACTATCTCAATTTCTCCACCACACCCATGCGCCAGACCGATCTGGCCCGTTCCCTGTCGCTTGAGGCTCCCTCTCTCGTCAGGTTGCTGGACGTGCTTGAAAAGCGCGGTTATGTCGTTCGTGAAACGGACGAGGAAGACCGTCGCTCCAAACTTGTCAGTATTACGGATGAAGGGCGGCAGGTTGCGGCCCTTGTCAGTCAGGTGGCGGATGAGGTCACGGTCCGTCTTACCGCCGCCATATCGGATCGGGAGCTGGATGAGTGCGGTCAGGTGCTGGATCGGGTGGAACAGGCTGCGCAGGAGCACAGGGAACTGGCTTCCCACGCCGTGCCGTTACGCAGGGACAGTGGCACCGGCCGGGGGAGCGATCACGTATGATGGTTTTCTGCTGCCGTGGTGAGTGTGCGCCATGCTGACTGAATTCAATCTGTTCGGTGTCTTTATGGCACCGATTGTCGTGTACGCGCTGGCCGCCCTGCCCATTACCATGGGTATCCGCTTCATGCTGTGGTGGAGCGGCCTGCTGGGCTGGTTCTGGCATATCGCGCTGTTTGAAGTGTCGCTTTACGTTTGTATTCTCTGCCTGCTGATCCTTTACGTCTGACCCGAAAAGGCTTTCGAGACCGCCGCAATGTCCCTTCTGCGCACCCTCATTCGCATCGTCCTGACCCTTGCGGTCGTGTCTCTGGCCATAGTGCTGGGGGTTACTCTGTGGAATGTCTACATGATCGCGCCCTGGACGCGTGATGGCCGCGTGCGGGTTTACGTGGTGGATGTGGCACCGGAAGTGTCTGGCACGGTGGTGCAGATTCCGGTGGTGGACAACCAGTACGTACATAAAGGCGATCCGCTTTTCGTGCTCGACCCAGTGCGTTTCCGTCTGGCTATCCGTGAGGCGCAGGCCCGGCTCGATGGCGCGCTGGAAGATCTGAAGCTCAAGCAGAACGATGCCAAGCGCCGTATGGGGCTGGGCGGTATTGTGTCTGCTGAAGAGCAGGAAGTGTTCAACTCCAGCGTTGCAACCCAGATTGCATCGGTGGATGCCGCTCGTGCGGCGCTGGATGTAGCCAAGCTGAACCTGCAGCGTTCCGTGCTGTATGCCCCGGTTAATGGCTATGTCACCAACCTCAACCTGCGGGTGGGGGATTATGCTTCCGCCGGGCAGGCCCGCATGGCCGTCATCGATGCCGATTCCTACTGGGTTTACGGGTATTTTGAAGAAACCAAAATGTGGGGCGTGCATGTAGGGGATGAGGCCCGTGTGAAGCTGATGGGCTATAAGCCTATCCTTCTGGGCCATGTTGTCAGCATTTCCCGTGGTATCAATGATACCAATGGCTCTCCCGACAAGCTGGGGCTGCAGTCGGTCAATCCCATTTTCACATGGGTGCGTCTGGCCCAGCGTATTCCGGTACGTATCCACCTCGATCATGTGCCCGATAGCGTAACGCTGGCGGCGGGCATGACGGCTACTGTCAGTGTCGGGCCGGAGCCTCGGGGCCGGAGCGGCAGGTTGACAACGTGGCTACAGGATCATCTCTGATCGCGGGGACAGGACGAAAGTCATGAAGATTTATCGCCGTCTCGCGCTGGGCATGGCCTCTTCGCTGCTGCTGTCTGCCTGCACGGTTGGGCCGAACTACCAGCCTGACCGTATGAAGCTGCCGGCTGGCTTCAAGGAAGCCGCAGAGGAACACCCCGCGACGCCTGAAGAAATCGCGCGCACCAACAAGGAAATGGTGGAGTGGTGGTCCCTATTCCAGGACCCCATGCTGTCGCAATTGGTGGATGAAGCCATCAAGGGCAATTACGACCTACAGATTGCCAGCCAGCATATCTTGGCCGAGCGTGCGGTGCGTGACCGTGCGGCCTCGCAGTGGTACCCACAGCTTGATGCCAATATGGGCGGTGGCGATGTACGCTACTCGCTCAATATCGATAACTGGCCTATTCGTCCGGGTAATCCCCAGAACCGGGCTGAAGCCTCCATGCTCACCTATGGCGCTACCGCTACATGGGAACTGGACATGTTCGGTCGCATCCGCCGTGATGTGGAAGCGCATGAGCGTGAGGTGGAAACCAATATTGAAGGCCGCCGCGCCATTCTGATGGGGCTTCTATCCGAACTGGCATCGGATTACATGCTGCTGCGTGTCACCCAGTTGCAGATCAAGATCGCGACCGACAATATCCGTGTCGCGCAGGATGCGGTGGACCTGACAAACCGTCTGTATAGCGAAGGTGTGGGTAATACCCTGCAGATCGCTCAGGCGCAGGCCGAGCTTGATGCCCAGATTGCTGAACGTGAGCCGCTGAAAACGAGGGTTTCGCAGGTTACCCACGCCATTGCCGTGCTGCTGGGCAAAATGCCTGGTGAGCTTGAAGATGAACTCAAACAGCCTCGTGCGCTCCCGCATGTGCCGGAATTCCCCGCAGTTCTGCCTTCGGTGGTGATTGCAAACCGCCCCGATGTGCGGATGGCGGAACGCAAATACGCGCTGGCCACAGCACAGATTGGTGTTGCGGTGGCCAATCTGTATCCGCATTTCGTGGTGCCGCTGACCTTCAACCCGAATGCATCCGCCATGTATCAGGCGTTTCAGGCGAATGCCATGAGCTGGCAGTTCCTGCTTATGGCTAGCATGCCGCTGATGCACGGCGGTAAAATGACGGCCGAGGTGCGGGCTTCGCAGGCGGTGGCAGAAGCTGCGCGTCTGAGCTATCGCCAGACTGTTTTGCAGGCTTTCAAGGAAGTCGAAGACAGCATGGCGGCATGGCATGATGATATCGAATATGCCGAACAACTGCATAAAGCGGCGGAAGACAGCGCAACAGCCAGCGAGCGGGCGCGTAAGCTGTACGGTGCAGGGCTTGTGGGCTTTCTGGAAGTGCTGACAACCGAACGCACGACCCTCAAGGCCCAGAACATGGAAGCGCTGGCCCGGCTTGAGCGCCTGCGCGATGCGGTTAACCTTTACACGGCACTGGGTGCGGGTTGGAAAGGTGTCGCTTTGACCAACTCTACACTGCCGGTCTCCCTCGAAACCCAGAACGTGCTGGCCAAGGCGTTCTCGCAGTAAAGGGTGTGGGCGGGTTTATACCCGCCCGGCCACGCCAAATTTTGTCTGTGAGAGCTGTTGGCTCAGGCCGTCAGGCGCTGGAAAGCAGGCGAACGGGTGCGGTTTTCAAGAAAACCAATCATGTTGCGCCGGGCCTGTGTGGCATCCTGCCCAAGGCGGATGAGGGCTGCAATCTGTCTTGGGTCTCGCAGTAGCGAGCGTAACAGCGCACCAATATTCAGGCCACCATCGGGGGAAAGAACGGTGGCCGCAACAGGCGGCAGGGAGCGCTCGGCCGGGTCGCACACAACGCGCAGAACAGCAAAAGGTAGGCCGGATTCCTGCGCGGCCCGTGCCAGAAAGCCGCTTTCCATATCCAGTGCCACACAATTGAAGCGCGTATGCAGGGCCGCTTTATGGGCGGTATCCAGCACGACTTCATCGCTATGCAGCAGAGCACCGCCACGCACGGTACTGAGTTCCCCGCCCAGAATATGGCGCAGGGTCGGGTCGCATTTCCAGCGTTCTGCATGGTCAACGACCGTATCGGGAATAACGATGCTGCCAGCAGGCAGGCCCGGTTCAAGCCCGGCGGCCAACCCGAAAGACAGTAGGCAGTTGACGCCACATTGAGCCAGCCGGGCGGCTTCCCGCTCGGCTCCCGCGCGGGTGGCGCCGCTGGCCGCAATGGCCGCATGGGGGAATACCTTGCGGACAAGGCGGGCTTCGGCCTTCAGCCCGACCAGAATACCCGGCCGGGAGAGGGGGAACTGTGTGGCGGCCAGTGCCATGGGTCTAGAACCCGAAACCCACGCGGCGGGTGTTGCTGGTTTCCAGATTACGGTAGCGGGCCAGTGCCAGCAGCGGGAAGAACTGCTTGTAGCCGTGGTAGCGGAGGTAAAACACCTTGGGGAAACCAACGGCGTTATACGGGTCTTCGTGCCATTCGCCCTGCTCGTCCTGCTGGGAGGCCAGCCACGACATCGCCCGGGAAACGGAGGGGTCGTCCCGTCGGCCTGCGGCCATCAGGGCCAGAGCACCCCATGCTGTCTGCGAAGGCAGGCTCTGCTTGTAGGTGCCGCGCGGGCCGTCTTCAAAGGATTCGCAGCCTTCGCCCCAGCCTCCATCTGCCTGCTGGACAGAGCGCAGCCACTCCACAGCGCGGACAATGGCCGGGTCATCATGCGAGAGGCCAGCCGCGTTAAAGGCGCACAGCACCGACCATGTGCCGTAAATATAGTTTGTGCCCCAGCGACCGAACCAAGAGCCATCGGCCTCCTGCTCGCGGCGCAGATAGGCGAGCCCGCGCTGGATCACGGGTTCATCTTCGGGGTTGCCAAGCTGGGCCAGGAAAGACACGCACCGTGCCGTTACGTCTGCCGTGGGTGGGTCGAGCAGCGCGCCGTGATCGGCAAAGGGAATGTGGTTGAGCAGGTCTTTGTTGTTGTCGATATCAAAGGCACCCCAGCCACCATTGGTGCTCTGCATGCCAATGATCCACTGGCGGGCGCGTTCGATGGATTCCGCGTTTTCAGGATCACCCTCGCGGTGCAGCAGCATGCCCACCACGGCGGTATCGTCCACGTCCGGGTAATAGTCGTTGCCGTACTGGAAAGCCCAGCCGCCCGGTGCCAGATCAGGCTTGTTGATAGCCCAGTCGCCCTTGACGTCCAGAATCTGCTTGCTGCGCAGCCATGCGCTGGTTTTCTTCAGGGCGGCCAGCGTTTTTTCCGGGGCGATACCGTTCGGGCCGGAAGCGGCCTCAATCATGGCATGGCCGGACAGGCCCGTATCCCAGATAGGGGAAACGCAGGGCTGGCAGTAGGCCTCATCATCCTTACGCACGATCAGCCCCTGCACGGCTTCCCATGCGGTGGCGGCGCGCGGGTCGGTATCGGGCACACCCAGCGCGCGGTACATCATGACCGTATTGGCCATGGCCGGGTAAATGGCGCCAATGCCGTCCTTGCCGTTCAGGCGCGGTTCAATGAAGTCGATTGCAGCCTTGATAGCTTTTTTATGCGTCTTGGCCGGGATCATCGGCACGAGCGGACGCAGGGCCATGTCCAGCCCCTTGAACACATAGCCCCAGTTGGAGCGGTATGGGCCGCGAATCCAGTCACGCACCTTTTCAGGCGGGGTGCAGAAGAGTTCACGCACATGGATCTGGCGCGGGTTGAGGGCCAGCGGGCGTAGGGCCGCCAGCACCAGCAGCGGCGCAATAACCGTGCGCGACCAGTACGACATGTTCCAGACGGAAAAGAATGCCGAGCGCGACAGCAGCATGATTTCCACAGGCATGACGGGCGTTGCCCGCCACGGCACTTCCCCGAACAGGGCAAGCTGGAAACGGGTGAAGACGTTGGAGCGTTCTGCCCCGCCATGGGCCAGAATGGCTTCACGCGCGCGTTTCATATGCGGGGCGTTGATATCGTCCCCGGCTGCCTTGAGGGCAAAATAGGCTTTGACCGAGGCGGAAATATTGAAATCGCCATCGTGGTAAAGGGGCCAGCCGCCATGCACGTCGCTCTGGATACGGCGCAGATAGACCGCCATTTTCTGTTCCAGTTCGTCATCGATCCGGTCGAGAAAATGTTCCAGCAGAATATATTCCGCCGGAATGGTGGCATCGGCTTCCAGCTCGTAAACCCAGTGGCCATCATCCTGCTGCACACGGCCAAGAGCCGCATGGGCATTGGTGACGACACGGTCCAGCTCGTCACGGGATAAGGGGGAAGCGGGAAGGGCGCTGCCGTCAGCGGCCATGGTCAGTGTTCCTCTCTGTTCGCGGGCGTGTTCGCGCGGTTATGCGGTGAATGGTGGCTTTTAGCCTGGCGCCCTTAGTCCGAGTGCATGCACTGCAAGGATACCCGATCTCATTGCACCTTCAAGGGTCGCGGGCAAGCCTGTGTTGGTCCAGTCTCCCGCCAGCGCAAGGTTGGCCAGCGCTGTGGCGGGGCCGGGCCGCAGGCGGTTCTGCTCGGGAGTGGCGGCAAAGGTCGCGCGCTTTTCCCATACAATGCGCTGCTCAGCCGGTGTGGCGGGTAGCGGTATGCTCAGGGCAGGATCGCAGGCACGGCGGACCTCGCGCCAGATAGCGCGGGCCAGTTCTTCAGGGTCACGCTCGGCATGGCGGTTGGCCGCACTAACCGTGACGGACAGGACAGAGCCGCGCAGGAACACCCATTCCGCAATGCCACCAATCACCCCCATAAAGCCGCAACGGGCAAAGGAGCCAACAGGCTGCGGGGGGGTATCAAGGCGGAAATGCAGGTTGAGAATGCTCTCGAACGCGGTGGGCGTTACCAGACCATGCAGGTGGTTTTCCAGCAGGCCGCGCGTTACGGGGGCGGGTGTGGCGACAATCACATGATCCTGCGCATCAACGGGGATAGCCCCTTCAGCCGTGTGCAGTGCTGTTACCCGGCCCTGTGCGGTTTCGATGCCTGTCATGCGGCTTTGTGTGCGCACTTCGGCCCGTACAGCGCGCAGATGCGCCAGTGCGGGGTCCACGAAGGTTTCGGACAGTCCATCACGCGCATGGAAGGGAATGCACGCGCTACCACCCAGAGAGAGCGACTGGCGGATAACAGCCCCCATCAGGGCGGCGCTGCCTGTGGCGCAGTCGGTATTGAGTGCCGAGATTGCCAGGGGTTCAAGCAGCCTGCGGGCCAGTGCGCCGGGTAGCAGGCAGTCATCAACGGTTGTGTCCGGTCCGGCCTGCATGAGGGCATAGAGGCTGCGCAGGTCAGGCAGGCGCATGTCCGGCACGCGCCGATGCGGCTGAAACACCCACCAAGGCATGCGCCCGCGTGAGAGGTTGATCGTCCAGCGGGCGTCTTCCTCAAGGTCCACGAAGGGAAAAATGGGAGCTTTTGGTCCGGCCAGCGTATCGAGTGCGCCTGTCAGGGCCAGATAGCGAAACAGGGTCTTGTTGGCGGACAGAAACAGGTGGTTGCCGTTGTCGATCCGGCAGCCGAGTTGCTTGTCATCATAGGAGCGGGCCCGACCGCCGCAGGCGCGCCCAGCTTCATGCACGATAACATGCCGGCCTGATCCCGCCACTTCCACGGCGGCGGCCAGTCCTGCCATGCCGCCACCAATAATGTGCAGTACGCCTGCCATAGCTGAATACCGCCCGGATTTTACGGAAGATAGGAGAGGGAGAACCACTTTGCCTTGTCGAGCAGGGTGGTGCTGGGGCGCTGGCGCAGTACGGCGGCGGACCAGCCGCGCTTGCACAGTGCTTTGAGAATGGCCTCGTAACTGGCCCCCATGATGCGTGCGGGCAGCATGGCGCGGCCGTTGCAGGCTTTCATGGTGACAAACGCGATGCGGAAATGATCCTGCGCGCGGGTGGCCAGAATCCGGCACACGCCCTCAAGCCCCGGCGCGTCCAGCGCCTTGACGGCGTCGCGCGGGACATAAAAACGTTCCAGCAGGTCGGAGGGCAGGTACAGGCGGCCACGCGCTGCATCCTCGGGGATATCGCGCAGGATGTTGGTCAACTGCAGGGCGCGGCCCAGATGGTAGGCAACCTTGTCGCCGTTATCGGAGCATTCACCAAAGATACGCACGGACAGGCGGCCCACGGCCGAGGCCACGCGGTCGCAATACAGGTCGAGTGTGGCTTCATCCGGCGCGACAATGGCGGACTGGGTATCCATCATCATGCCATCGATCACGGCGGTGAAGTCAGCCTGACGGAGTGCGAAAAAATTGATCGTGGCCAGCAGTACGCGTTCGAGCGGTTCGGGCTGCGGGGCGCTTTGCGGGCCATACAGCCGCGCGATGCGGGCATGCCATTCATCCAGCGCCTGTGTACGCTCGGCCAGCGGGGCGTTGCCATCGGCAATATCGTCCACAACGCGGCAGAAAGCATAGATGGCGAACATGCCGTAACGGCGCATGGGCGGGAGAATTTTCATACCCGCTGCAAAAGACGTGCCAGCCTGTTTGACGGTATTTTCCACCCACGCGAGGTCCGCAGGGTCGCATCCCAGGGGGGTGGGCTGGTTATGCGTCTGGATGTCCTGTGCTGTCACGCGCTCTTACCTGTCTGCTCTGGATGCTGGAAACGGGGCCACCGTTCCGAAGAAGAGAGCCCCTTTTTACAGAAGTTTCATGATGGGGGAAGGTCAGCGCCATGCCTTCAAGGCTGCGGCTGCCGCATGCAAGGCGTCTGTGCGGCGCAGGGCAACGCGGCCTGCCAGCGGGTCTTCACGGCGCAGGCGCAGGGTCAGGCGTTCGGCCAGAGTGACAATGGCGGCGCATTCCATGCGGAAGCGGCGGCTGTGTATCTGCCCCGGCAGAATAGCGGCCTGACGGTTGAGTGTGTCCACACCGTCCAGCAGGGCGTTAAAAACGCGGCGCAGGGCAGCCGAGGTGCGACCTTCAAGCAGGGCTTCGGAGGTCAGGCCGTGCTGGCGCAGCATGTCGGAGGGAATGTAGCAGCGCTTGAGCCGCTGCAGATCCTGCGCGCAGTCTTGCAGGTGGTTGAGAATCTGGAGCGAGGTGCACAGGGCATCGGACGCCGCGAAGGCGTCAGCGCTCTCCTTGTGCAGGCCGATCAGATAACGCCCCACCGGGTTGGCGGAGTAGCGGCAGTAATGCAGCAGGTCTGACCAGCTTGCGTATTCCTTGCCCAGAGAATCATCCCTAAAGGCGATCAGCAGGTCGGTTGCGGTTTCAAACGGTACGCCGGTCTGCATGAGAGAGACGCGCAGGCGCGCGGCACTCTGGGCATCGGGCCTGTTGATGGCGGAGCGCTGCCCGTGCAGCACCTCCTCCATGGCGTTGAGCCGTGCAACCTTGTCCTGCGGGGCTAGTGTTTCGCTATCGGCAATATCGTCGATAACGCGGGCATAGGCGTAATACGCATGAACATGCGGGCGCAGCGCCCGGCTGATCAGCAGGGAGCCGACGGGAAAATTCTCGTCGGACGCGCCTTTCCCGGAAGAAACGTCGGTTGTTCCCCATACGTCTGTATCGTCTGTCATGCCTCGGCCCGATCAAAAATGGCAGCCTGTGGTTTACACGAGCCACCCCGGCCTGCCTATCCCTTCGCGTATCCTAGCCGGTACGCCCATCGTTGGGGATGGCATCCGTGTAGGAGCGGTTTTTCCAGACAACGCCGCGTCCCCGGTGGTGGTTGACAGCCGAGCCGACGGTAGCGGCGGTATAGAAAACCGCAATGAACGGCAGTGCGAGCGCCCAGAGCGGTGAGAGTTTGAAGCGCCTGAGCGTGGGCAGGAACGAGCAGGTTGAGGCCAGCCATGTGGCAGCGCCAATCCAGTGCGCCGGACCGTGGGCAAACAGGCCAAGCAGGGCAGGGGTAATCCACACCAGCAGCATGCCCAGCACGGTCAGGACCAGCAACAGGGGCGAAAAACGCAACTGCACATAAGCGGTGCGCGTGATCATGCGCCAGATATCGGCCGGGCCGGGATAGGGGCGGATGGAGCGCGCCAACTGCGAATGGCCCAGATAGAGCAGCCCCCCGGCCTGCTTGACGCATAGTGCGAGGGTGCAGTCATCAATCAGGGCACCTTTCAGCGCATCTATGCCGCCGATACGGCGCAGCATGTCGCGCTGGAGCAGGATGGTGCCGCCCGCGGCCCCGGCGGTGCGGCTTTTGGGGTCGTTTACTCTGGCAAAGGGGTAGAGCAGCGCGAAAAAGAAGACAAACGCTGGCACCAGTGCCCGTTCGGCCAGACTTTCGCACTGTAGTTCCACCATTTCCGACACCATGTGCAGGCGGTCGGTCTGGGCTTTTCTAACCAGTGTGGCGACATGCTGGGGCGCGTGGATGATGTCGGCATCGGTCAGCAGGATATAGCCATCACCTTGCGTTGCGCGGCGTTCGGCTTCCTGCACGCCTTGTGAGACAGCCCAGAGCTTGCCGCTCCAGCCGGGCTGCGGGGCAACCCCGTCTAGCACGTGCAGGCGGTTGGCCGGGTCGGGCAGGGCGCGGGCCAGCGGGCCGGTGTTATCCGCGCTGCGGTCATTGACCAGAATGATGGAGAGCGGGCCGGGATAGTCCTGCGCCATTAACGAGGACAGGGCGACCTCAATGGATTCGGCTTCGTCACGGGCAGGCACGACAATCGTGACGGCAGGCGCGCTACCGTCCGCCGTGGGAATGATCTGATCTGGTGTCGCAGGGGCCAGAATGGGGCCTTTCTGCCAGAAGCGTCCGTGGAAAAAGAGGAGTCCTACCCAGATGGCGGCGCACAGAACGGCGAGAGCCAATAGCATGAGTCCGTGCCCTCTTTCTTACTTCAGCATGCCGTTGGACTGGAACCACGCGATGGCGTCCGCCACCGCCTCACGCGCGGGGCGGGGGGCATAGCCCAGCTCGTGTATGGCCTTGTCGGATGAAAAGAACATTTTCTTGCGCGACATGGCCAGCATTTCACGGGTAACGCGCGGCGTAATACCAAACGCGCGCGAAAGCCATTCCGAAACAACGGCCACAGGCCAGATAACCTCCTGTGGCAGGCTTATTTTCGGCGGCGGCACATGGGCTATGTCCGAAACCATGGCAAACAGGTCGCGCAGGAGGAAATTCTGCCCGCCCAGAATGTATTTCTCGCCAATAACACCGCGTTCGAGTGCCAGCGCATGGCCTTCGGCCACGTCATCCACATGCACGATGTTCACGCCTGTATCGACATAGGCGGGCATGCGCCCTGCGGCACAGTCCAGAATCATCTGCCCCGTGGGGGTGGGCTTGATGTCGCGCGGGCCAACAGGGGTGGAAGGATTGACGATAACGGCAGGCAGGCCGCTTTCGCGGACGAGGCGCAGCACTTCCTGCTCCGCACGGTATTTTGAACGCTTGTAGATGCCGATAACCGCATGCTCGCGCACTGGCGTGGTTTCATCCGCCACGCTGCCATCCCCGATCAGCCCCAGTGCGGCTACGGAGGAGCAGTAGACGATACGCTCAACCCCCGCGGCCTGTGCTGCCAGCATGAGCAGGCGCGTGCCTTCCACATTGGCTTTCATCATGGGGGCGGGATCAGGCACCCACAGCCGGTAATCCGCCGCAACATGAAAGATATAGCGGCAGCCTTCTACCGCGCGGGCGAAGGTTTCGGGGCTGGAGAGATCGCCCTCCACCAGTTCAGCCGGGATATCGGCAATATTGCGCCGGTCGCTGCCCGCGCGCACCATCAGCCGCAGGTTATGCCCGCGCGCCAGTAATGTGCGCGCCACGGCGGACCCGACAAAACCTGTGGCGCCGGTGACAAGTGTGGGGGCGGTGGCGGTCATGCGTGGGGCCTCTGTGCAAAAGGGTGCCTGAAACGGGATGGGCAGCCTGATTTAAACGTACGGTTTGTTTCTTTATCCTGACGCATGAGGTGGCGCCAGACCCCGTGGTGGTGTAAGGGGGCGGATCATTCATAGACATGCCCGCAAGGGGTTTCTGTCAGGCTTTCAGGGCGGGCAGGCCCATCTGGCGTGATGGGCGGACAGAGCTGGTACCTTGAAGAAGCTTACTGTTTTTCTCACTTTCCTCGGGCTGGTCGTCATTACAGCCGCTATGGCATGGAGCGGGTTCGATTCCGTCCTGCATGCGGTTCTGCGCATTGGCATGGGTGGTTTTGTCGCTGTTGTCTGCTGCCAGTTGGTTGTCAATGGGGTGCTGGGTCTTGCCTGGCACGCGGCTTTTCCCGAGATCGGCTATGTTAAGCTTCTAGGTGCTCGCATGGTCAGGGATGCAGCAGCGACATGCCTGCCTTTTTCACAGATCGGGGGCATGGTGGTGGGTATCCGCGCCACCTGCTCGGGCCATGGCCTGCACCCCACGCGCGGCAGGCAGATTGAACTGCCCGAAGCCACCTGCGCCAATCTTGTGGATATCACTACCGAAGTCATGGGGCAGGTGGGTTTTGTGCTGCTGGCTGTGGCGTGTCTGGTTGCGCATCAGCGCTCCAGCCCGTTTGTCCTGCCGGTTGTGATCGGGGCGGTGTTTCTGATTGTCGGGATTGTCGGCTTTATCTGGACCCAGCGGCATGGCGGCAATATTTTCCGCCGTTTCGGAGGGGTGATTACCCGCAATATCGCCAGTCAGTGGCATGATAACCTGCAGGCCGGGGCCGACCATTTGCAGGAACGCCTTGAAGCGGCGTGGAACCGCCCGTGGCATATCGCCCGCTCGGCACTCTATCATCTGGTAGGCTGGCTGGGCAGCGCTGGTATTCTGTGGCTGACAGCTCGTTTTCTGGGAGCGAACCTGACCTTTGCGGATGCTGTGGCGGTGGAAGGTGTAACCTGCGCCATCATGTCCATGGGGTTTCTGGTGCCGGGTAGCCTTGGCGTGCAGGAAGGGGCCTATATGGCGCTGGGCCATGCTTTTGGCATAGAACCTTCTGTGGCGCTGGGTCTGTCTCTGCTACGGCGAGGGCGTGAACTCATTATCGGTATTCCTGTTCTGCTGGCATGGCAGGTCATGGAAATGCGCAGCCTGCGGTCGGGCGAACGCGCGGCGGAAACCGCATCTTCCACCATGGAGGATAAGGGTATTGGCTGAAGTGCAGGCACCTATTTTCGATACGCTGCTTGTTGTCGGCCCGGGGCTTATCGGGTCTTCCGTGCTGCGGCGTGCGCGTGTGCGTGGCAATATTGCCCGCAGGCTGATCGCTGCGGATAGTAGCCCCGCAGTCTGCGCCCGTGTGCGCGAGCTCGATCTGGCGGATGAAGCCACGACCGATCTGGCCGCCGCTGCCGCTCAGGCCGATTGCGTGATGCTATGTGTGCCCGTGGGGGCCATGGGCGAGGTCGCCGCTCAGGTCGTGCCTACCATGAAGAGTGGTGCCGTGCTGACGGATGTGGGCTCCACCAAGGTTTCGGTTATTGAGGCCATCGCGCCCATTCTGCGCGCCGATGTGCCTTATGTGCCGACGCACCCCATGGCGGGAACGGAGTTCTCCGGCCCGGATGCAGGGCTGGAGCATCTGTTCGAGGATCGCTGGTGCCTGCTGACCCCGCTTGAAAGCACGACTGAGGCAGCCCTTGAGAGCATTCGCACCCTGTGGGAGCGGTGTGGGGCGCGCCTGCGCGAAATGACACCGCCGCATCATGACCGGGTATGCGCCATTGTCAGCCATCTGCCGCATCTGCTCGCCTTTACCATATGTGGCACGGCGGACGATCTGGCGGCTGAAACCCGCTCCGAGGTGCTCGACCTTGCGGCCTCCGGGTTCAGGGACTTTACGCGTATCGCCGCGTCAGACCCTATCATGTGGCGTGACATCTTCCTGTATAACCGTGAGGCCCTGCTGGAAATGCTGGGGCGCTTCATGGAGGACGCACAGGCCATGGCCCGTGCGATTCGCTGGGGAGATGAGGCGTATATTGTGGACAAAATCGAGCGCGGTCGCGCTATCCGCAAAAGCCTGATCGAGAACCGGCAGGCCTGACAGGGCAGGCCTGCCGCCCGTTCAGGTCGGCTGGCCGAAGGCTTTCACCCGGAGCTGTTCCTGACGCTTGTGGGCCTTGTCCAGCATGGGGTTCAGGCTCATGGCCTTTTCCCATGCCTGTAGGGCGGCCCGGCCGTCGTTGCGGCGTTCTTCTATGGTCGAGAGCAGAATCCACGCGGCGGCGTCTGACGGGTCGCGCCCCAGACCTTCGCCTAGATCGGCAATAGCCCCTTTCAGGTCACCGGCGGCAAGGCGCATCTGGGCGCGGCCGCGCCACAGAATCGGCTGGTCGGGCTGGAGTGCCAGTGCGTCCGAAAGGTCCTGCACGGCGTCATCGGGCTTTTCAGCCGCCAGATCTTTTTCGGAGCGGTGCAGCAGCAGGCGTGTGGCCGGGGCCAGCTTGGAAGCGCGCAGGGTTTCCAGACGGCTCTCAAGGCCATGGGCCTGTTCGGGTGTTTTGGCGTGGGCCAGCCGGTCTGCCAGCACCCCTATCATGGGGGAGGCCGGAGCAGGGGCCACAGGCTGTGTGGGAGCTGTCGCTGGCCGGGCGGCCTGTGGTGTGGATGTGGCGGGCGCAGCCGGGCGGTGGATCTGCATCATGGGCGGCAGGGTCGGTACTGGCGGGGGGCCAGCACTGCCATCAGGCTCGGACAGATCGGGAGCTTGCGCGTGAGCGGCAGGAGGCAGGCCCAGAACCATTATGGCACCAGTGCTGCCTAACAGGGCCAGATGCAGCAGGCATAAAAACAGAAACCCGTTTCTCCGCCGTGCGGAAAAACGGGTCTCACGCATGACAGGCAGGAACAAGCAGACCGTGTGGGTCTGTTCCGCCATATGCTTTAGCCCTGACGGGCCTTCATGCGGGGGTTCTTTTTGTTGATGACGTAAACCCGGCCACGACGACGAACCACACGGCAGTCCTTATCGCGCACCTTGGCTGACTTCAGGCTGTTTCTGATCTTCATGGCCCGTATTCTCCGCCGAAACTGGTGAGTGCATAATTCAAGTTGGGTTGGCAATTACTGGCACTAAGCCCCGGAGTCAAGATTTACGGCCTGTTTGATCGACAAATTCGCCATTTTTCCGGCTGAAAACCCCCGCATGAGGCCATGCTGCGGTGTCAAAGGAGCGCGCAGCCTTTTTAGGCGGTTTCCGGTGGGCGGAGTGTCGCCAGTGTTGCGGAGAGGGTCTGAAAATCCGCCGAGCGGGGAGAGCGGGGCCGCCATGCCAGCCCGAGTGTGCGCCATGCGGGGCCGCCAGTCAGGGGGCGTGAAAGAATCCGCCGCCCTTTCAATATACCAGCATCAATGGCCAGAGCGGGCATGATGGCGATTCCCAAACCCAGTTCCACCAGCTCGGCCATGCTGTGGAGCGACATGGCGGTAAAGGTGGCCTCACTTTCCCCTTCGGTGCCTGCCCGGTTGGGGCCTTGCCGGCAGATGGCCAGTGTTTGCTCGCGCAGGCAGTGCCCGTCTTCCATCATTACCATGCCGTGGCTCGACAGGCGGGAGACTGGCACGGTGTTCAGGCTGGCCAGTGGATGGCCCTCGGGCATGATAACGCGGAAAGGGTCCTGCCAGAGAGGGTGGGTTTCCGTGCCATCGCACAGGCAGGGCATGGCAAGGGCAAGAATATCGAGCTGACCGAGCGAGAGTTTTTCCAGCAGATGCTCGGTCGTGTCTTCCGTAATGGACAGAAGTAGCTGCGGAAAATGCTCGCGCAGGGTGGTGACGGTCTGCGGAATGAGAAACGGCCCGATGGTGGGGATGATACCGAGTCGCATTGGGCCTGTCAGGGGGGTGCGGGCTGCGGCGGCTAATTGAGGCACGGATTCGAGCGCCGCCAGCGCCTGCCGGGCCTTGAGCGCGATTTCGTGACCAAGCGGGGTAAATACCACTTTTTTGCCTACCGTGCGGTCAAGCAGGGTGGCGTCAAGCTGGCGTTCAAGCGCCATGATCCCGGCGGACAGGGTGGATTGTGTGACTGCGCAGGCCGCTGCCGCCCGGCCAAAATGGCGCAGTTCGGACAAGGCAATCAGATAACGGAGCTGCTGGGCGGAGGGCAGGGGCAGCATGGCGGTTTCCCGTATGGCGGAGGTCGGTTCATCAAACGTGGCGCGTTTGATCGATCCTATCAATCATTATTATATAAAATATTCATTGGATTAAATGAACGGGCCGGGCCATACAGATTAACGCAGCCGCTGGCGTTTCTGGCGCTGGTGGCAAAAAAGCTAGTCAAACAAGGAGCTAGAACAATGCTGACCGTTGGCGATAAATTTCCCAGCTTTAACCTGACCTCCGTTCCGGGTGGCCCGGAAGGCCTCAAGGGCGAGTTCGTTCAGATTACGGATCAGACCGACGCGGGCAAGTGGAAGATCGTGTTCTTCTGGCCCAAGGACTTCACGTTCGTTTGTCCCACGGAAATCGTGGCTTTCGGCAAGATGGCCAAAGACTTCGCTGACCGTGACGCCGTTGTGTACGGTGTGTCCATCGACAGCGAGTTCGTTCACCTGAACTGGCGCCTCCACCACGCGGATCTGAAGGATCTGCCGATTCCGATGCTGGCCGACATCAAGCGCGAGCTGACGGAAGGCACGGGCGTCATGGCCAAGGAAGCAGGCGTTGCTCTGCGCGCTACCTTCATTGTCGATCCGCAGGGCGTGATCCGTCATGTTTCCGTCAACGACCTGTCCGTTGGTCGTAACCCGCAGGAAGTCCTGCGCGTGCTCGACGGTCTGCAGAGCGATGAGCTGTGCCCGTGCAACTGGAAGCAGGGCGAAGACTTCATCAAAGTCTGAGCCTGAAAACCTGCCTTTCCGGTTTGGCCGGAAAGGTTTCCGCGGGGCCTTTGGCCCTGTCGGAGCCCCCGCACGTGGGGTGTGGGGTGCCTCGCTCTGCAGGGCGGCACCCCATCACAAGCAGTTATGGCGCTGCGCCATGGCGTGCCGCTGGCGGTCTCGGCATATTATTGCCGGACAGGCCCCTGATTTCTGATCTTTCCGTTCAGTTTTATTGCCACAACACCCCAACAGGTGAAGGAAAAGTCATGTCCATTGATGCACTCAAGGATCGTATTCCCGATTACGCCAAAGACCTGCGCCTCAATCTCGGCACGTTGGCCAATGATGTCAGCCTGAGCCCCCAGCAGCTTGCGGGCACGTTCGTGGCTTGCGCCATTGCCGCGCGCAATGATGAGGTGACACGCGCCGTTGTAGCCCAGTTCACGGATGTCCTGTCCGCACAGGCACTGGCGGCGGCCAAGTCCGCTGCAGCCATCATGGGCATGAACAACATCTACTACCGCTTTGTGCATATGGCGGGTGGTGAATACGGCAAGATGCCTGCGCAGCTCCGTATGAGCGTGATTGGCAACCCCGGTGTGGAAAAGGTGGATTTTGAGCTGTGGTGTCTGGCTGTGTCCGCCATCAATGGCTGTGACCTGTGCGTGACCAGTCATGAAAAAATCGTGCGTGAGGCGCTGGGCTCTGGGGCCGTGCAGACAGCCGCGCGGATTGCCGCAGTCGTGCATGCCGTTGCCGTAACGCTTGAGGCCGCTGTAGCTCTGGAAGATTGATTGAAGCGTGGTAGACAGGCACCAGAAGGTGTCTGTCGCGCCACTTCACATATTCTGATTTAAGGAATTTTGAAGTGGCGCGAGTGACGGGGCTCGAACCCGCGACCTCCGGCGTGACAGGCCGGCGCTCTAACCAACTGAGCTACACCCGCAGTCCAGACGCTCACCGTGGTGTGCGTCGGTATGTGCCGCTTTATACTGATGTTTTTTCGTTTGGCAACCGGGGTTAAGCAAAAAAATGCACCAGATGGGTCATTTTTTATTCCGGCTCGGATTTGGCTTGCGGGCAACAAACAGAAACGGCGCATCCGCTCCCTGAATGCGGGAGCCGATGCGCCGTTCCATGGCCTGTGGCCAGCGGGTGGGCGGCTTACTTGCCGCGCGCCGCTTCCAGTGCCTGAACGATGAAGTCACCAGCTTCGGCCTTGTCGCCCCAGCCCGTTACCTTGACCCACTTGCCCTTTTCCAGATCCTTGTAGCGGGTGAAAAAGTGCTCAATGGCCTTGACCGTGATTTCGGGCAGGTCGTCGATGGACTGCACGGTGGTGAACTGTGGGTGCACCTTGTCGTGCGGCACGCAGATGATTTTTTCGTCCTGACCGGACTCGTCTTCCATCTTCAGCACGCCAATGGGGCGGGCGCGGATTACGCTGCCGGGCACGACGGCGGCGGGGGTGAGCACGAGTGCATCCGTCGGGTCGCCATCGGCGGCCAGCGTGTTGGGAATAAAGCCATAAGCCGTGGGGTAGGCCATGGGGGTGAACAGGAAACGATCCACCACAAGGGCGCCGCTTTCCTTGTCGATTTCATATTTGACCGAAGAACCCTGCGGAATTTCGATCACGACATTGATGTCGAACGGCACATCCTTGCCGGCGGAAAGTTTCGAGACATCCATGGAACACGGCTCCAGCACATGAAAATTGGGATGGTGCAGACCCTATCCGCCCGCCCGCAGCTTGCCAAGAGCCCTTTGGTGCACGGGCGTGGCAGCCACCCCGCGGTATGGCTTTACGTGGATTTTCCTGAGGAAGACCCTTGCCAAATTTCTCTGGTTGCGTAATCAGGAAGCCGCCTGCGCGCCCGTAGCTCAATTGGTTAGAGCGGGCCGCTCATAACGGCTTGGTTGCGGGTTCAAGTCCTGCCGGGCGCAGGCATTCATCGCGAGTTGGCTGGCGTGTCTGCTGGCAGCGCTTTCAGCTTCAGCCACATACGGGGGGTCATCATCATGGCATCTTATCAATACGTCTATGTGATGAAGGATCTCACAAAATCCTATCCCGGTGGCCGTGAGGTGTTCAAGGGCATTACCCTGTCCTTCGTGCCCGGCGCCAAGATCGGTATTCTGGGTGTCAACGGGGCCGGTAAATCGACCCTGCTCAAGATCATGGCCGGTCTGGACAAGGAGTTCGGCGGCGAGGCCTGGGCGGCTGAAGGGGCGCGTGTCGGCTATCTGGAGCAGGAGCCCCAGCTCGACCCGAACCTGACCGTGGGCGAGAACGTGGCCCTTGGCTTTGGTGAGCTGAAAAAGGCGGTAGACCGTTTCAACGAGATTTCGCTGCGCTTCGCCGAGCCGATGGACGATGACGAAATGAACGCCCTGCTGGCCGAACAGGCCGAATTGCAGGAGAAAATTGACGCGGGCGACGGCTGGGAGCTGGATCGCAAGCTCGAAATCGCCCTCGATGCGCTGCGTTGCCCCCCGGCTGACAGTGCTGTGGACAAGCTTTCGGGTGGTGAGCGCCGCCGGGTGGCCCTGTGCCGCCTGCTGCTGGAAAAGCCTGACCTGCTGCTGCTTGACGAACCGACCAACCATCTCGATGCGGAAAGTGTTGCCTGGCTCGAAAAGACCCTGCGCAACTACGCGGGCACAGTCATGGTCATTACCCATGACCGCTACTTCCTCGACAACGTGACCAACTGGATTCTCGAAATCGAGCGCGGTCGCGGTATTCCGTTCGAAGGCAATTACTCCTCCTGGCTGGAACAGAAGCGCAAGCGTCTGGCGCAGGAAGAAAAGGAAGAGAGTGCTCGCCAGCGTGCTCTCGCGGCTGAAGAGGAATGGATTCACTCCAGCCCCAAGGCGCGTCAGAGCAAGAGCAAGGCCCGTATTGCCCAGTATGAGGAAATGCTGGCCGCGAGTGCGGAGAAGGTTAGCGGTGTGGCGGATATCGTCATTTCCCCCGGCCCCCGCCTTGGTGGCACGGTGATCGAGGCTGAAGCGCTCAGCAAAGGGTTCGCTGACCGTCTGCTGATCGATAACCTGAACTTCAAGCTGCCGCCGGGCGGCATTGTGGGTGTGATCGGGCCGAACGGCGCAGGTAAATCCACCCTGTTCAAAATGATTATCGGGCAGGAAGAGCCCGATGCGGGCTCGCTCAAGGTTGGTGAGACCGTAAAGCTCGGTTACGTGGATCAGTCGCGTGACAGCCTCGACCCGGACAAGAGCGTGTGGGAAGAAATCTCGGGCGGCACGGATGTCATCTATCTGGGCAAGCGGGCTGTGCCTTCCCGTGCCTATGTGGGGGCGTTCAACTTCAAGGGTTCTGATCAGCAGAAAAAAGTCGGCATCCTGTCGGGCGGTGAGCGTAACCGCGTGCATCTGGCCAAGATGCTCCGCAAGGAAAGCAACGTTATCCTGCTTGACGAACCGACCAACGATCTGGACGTGGATACCCTGCGCGCACTGGAAGACGCTCTGGCGGAATTCCCCGGCTGCGCGGTCGTTATCTCGCATGACCGCTGGTTCCTTGATCGTCTGGCAACGCATATTCTCGCGTTTGAAGGTGATTCCCACGTCGAGTGGTTTGAGGGTAACTTCCAGGCCTATGAGGAAGACAAACGCCGTCGCCTTGGCCCCGATGCCACCGAGCCCAGCCGGATTCGCTACAAGCCTCTCGCTCGCTAACAGGGCGGGGCGGCTGCCTGCGGCCGCTTTTTTACCCTGCGGGGTCAGGTGATGGATTTACGTTCCGTCCGCACACCCCGGCTGTGGCTCTATCCTGTCACATGGCAGGATATGGACCACATGGCGGCGCTGAAGGCCGATGGTGCCGCTTTTGGGCAGATGCTGGGGGGCGTGCGTACCCGCCAGCAGGCCGAGCAGGATATGGCCGAGGATATCGCGTTCTGGGCGCGCTATCGGGTCGGTATTTTCACAATTCGGGAAAATGGCCGTTTTGTCGGCATGACCGGCCTGCATCTCAGGCCGGATGGGCGTGGCTTTGGCCTGCGCTTTGCCCTGCATCCATGGGCCAGAGGGCGCGGTATTGCGCGTGAGGCCGCCAATGCGGCCCTGAACTTCGCACATGATGCGGGTATACACCGTGTGGTGGCCGTTGCGGCCGAAAGCAACGTGGCATCGCGCACCATACTGGGCAGTATCGGTATGCACGTGGTCGAAACCTTTGCCAGAAACGGCCAGACCATGGTGCTGTACGAAAGCCAGCGCGCCTAGACGGCGCGCTGGTGATGATTACTGCTGGGCGCTGGCGGCGTTGTGGTGGTCGATCTGCTTTTGTAGCGCGCGGAGCAGGGTATCCACATCGCCCCCATTGCGCGCAATGAAGGAGGAGTAATCGTTGCGTTGGGTCAGGCGCAGGCTGGCGCCTTCACCAATGACATCCACCACTTTAGGTGAACCGCTGCTGCTGTTCACCAGCCACTGCATGGCGGCCGGGGGCTGCTGCGGACGTACCAGCGTGGCCTCGACGGAGTCGTCATCACCCGATTTGGTCACGTTACCAATGGTGAAGCTGACACCCCGATAATCGCCCAGCTTGTCGGCAATGGCGTTGGCCAGAATCTGGTGGAACAGCACCAGATAATGCTGCTGCTGCTCAGGAGTTGCCACTTTCCAGAAGCGTCCGAGGCAGTAGCGGCCAATCCCGTCGATATCGACGTTCTTGCTCACCAGCGGCATGATTTTTTCTTTTTTGTCCGCCAGCGACAGGGGGCTGTTTACAATGGCCACAAGCTGATCGCCAAAGGACTGGATGAAGGCGCGCGAATCCTGTGCTGCCCATGCAGCGGATACGGGCGCAAGCCCGGTGGACGCGACGGCCAGAAAACCCAGAACACCACGGCGGCTGACAGAAAAAGTCATGCTAAGCACCCTTGCTGTTGTTGTTATTGATACCAGGCAGGCACGGTGGCGCGGTGGTCGTTGCGGATAGCTTCCGCCTGTGCCTTGCGCTGCTGCTGGTAGGCGCTGCGGATGGTGGCGTAGGGGTCGAGCGCATCGCGCTGCAGGGCGTCCAGATCATCAAGATGTTCGGAACGGCCATGTATCACGCCCAGCATGTTATAGGCCCAGTTGAAGCTGATCAGCCCATAGCCGCGCGGCACGTAGTTCCAGGGGGAAAGCCCCTGATCGATTCCGTAGCCGATGCCGTCGCGCAGGGAGGACGGGCCCATGGGCAGGAACAGATACGGCCCCGAGGCAATGCCCCAGTTGGCCAGTGTTAGGCCTGCATCATTGGCATGGTGGGGGTAGCCCGCCATTTTGGCGACGTCGATAAAGCCACCAAGCCCTGCAGTCATGTTGATGCACCAGCGCACGAACGAGTCGCCCGCGCGGCGTGGTTTGCCCGCGCCCACGTCGTTAAAGAACACCGAAGGCTCGTTCATGGTGGTGATCATGTTGCCTAGCGAGTTCCGCACGGGCCGGGGCACGGCCCACACATAAGCCTTGGCGACCGGACGCAGCGCATATTTATCGAACGTCATGGTCATGTTGTAGGTCTTGCGGTTCAGGGGCTCGTACGGGTCGTTGGCCGCCTTGTATTCCGCCAGTTCATCGGGGTCCTTGGGGACGGGCGCCTTGATGGCGCTGCACGCGGTGGTGCTGGCCAGCAGCATGGCCAAACCCAGCCGCCCAGCCGTCGGGCGCCAGCCGCGCCGCGTGCCTTGCCGGGTCTCGTGGTTCTGCCGCGCCTGTGCGCAAGGGCGGAGCCATGCGCCGTTCCGTCCTGAAGTCATTCTAGCCCCTACCTTATGTTGCATGCGCCCAAGCCCGCCCATGTAAAGTGAGCCAGACCTCTCTAGCATGAGAAACGCCATCTGCAATGGCAGGGCTTCCCTGCATGCACGACAGCCGTCAAAAACAGTCTTGCCCGCCTTAAAGGCCCCTGTCGCGTTTGATAACGTCCCAGGCGGCATTTATTTTCGAAATCCTGATAGATGCGGCGCGGGTTTCTTCCTCGGTGGCGCCGCGTGCAGCCATGATGTCCGGGTGGTACTGGCGCACCAGCGTTTTCCAGTGTGCGCGCAGTTCCTCATTGGAAAGTGAGGCGCTTACACCCATCACCACATAGGCGTCTTCCTCCGCCATGGCGGGGCGGGCGCGGCCGGTGGCGGCGCGCTCCCATGCGCCGTGGCTTAGCCCGAACAGCGTATGCACCCGGCGCAGGAAGCGGTCTTCCTCGCGCGTTAGCGGGTCTTCGGGGGCGAGGTCGGCACGGGCTATGGCAAACAGAATGGCCAGCAGTTCTTCAAGCGGCTGCTTGTCCTGCTGATAGGCATTGCCCAGTTCGCGGGCGAAAGACTCGTAATCATCCGTACGCTGGCGGGCCATGTCGAACAGGCGGCCAATTTCGCGCATGTTTTCCGCGGGCACCATCATGCGTGCCTTGAAGGCATTGATTTCGTGGCGGTTGACCGGAGCATCGCACTTGGCCAGCTTCGCACTCAGGATAACGCAGCTCAGCCCGTAAAGCTGCTCTTTCTTGCCCAGAGTGGCGGCCAGCTTTGCCGCAATGAATGTGGCGGCTCCCCCGGCATCGGGGCGGGCCCGTGCGGCCCAGCGCTCACTCCATCCCCCGGTGGGGGGCTGAAGAAGGGTGCGGGTATCCGCCGCGTGTCCCAGAGCGGTTCCAACAGCCGCTCCCAGAGGGCCGCCCACGGCAAAGCCGGTAACACCCCCGAAAATTTTGCCCCATATCGCCATAGGGTTCAGTCTATCATGCTGCGTGGCACTCTTCCACAGGTGGCTGTGTGGTATCCGGGCGTTGCTGCCATGCCCGGTGTTTCAGTGCGGGGTGTGGCTCCACATTCTGCGAGGTCAGGTGGGCTGTTCGGGGGGGTAGGGTAGGCGGGCCTGAAGCCACTCAAGGGCAAATACCCGCAGGGCCGAGGCCAAAGACTGGCCCGGCAGGCGGGCTGCATCTATGCGCGTGACAAGCAGCGCCAGTCCCTGACCGTCCTGCGTGGCAGCCTGATCCAGCACAGCCCAGAAAGCGGGTTCCAGTGCTACGCTGGTATCGTGACCAGCCAGGATCAGGCTGCGTTTTTTCAGATGCAGGCTCATGGTGTGGAGCTTTCCACAGAGTGAGATTGCGCCAGAGCCCATTGCGCGGCTTCCGCCACAACGGCGTTGGGGTCGTTCAGCAGGGCGGTTGCATAAGGGCGGAGTTCCGGCAGGCCACTATTGCCAATAGCGATCAGCACATTGCGGATAAATCGGTCCCGCCCGATGCGCTTGATGGGAGAGCCAGAAAACAGCGTGCGAAAGGCGGGATCATCAAGCTGGCTCAGCCGCGCCAGTTCGGGGGCCATGAGGTCGGCTCTTGGCTGGAGTTTAGGGTGGCGCGAGACCTGCGCAAAGCGGTTCCACGGGCAGACAGCCAGACAGTCATCGCAGCCATAGATCCGTGTGCCGATACCCCGGCGCAGTTCCATGGGAATCGGCCCGGCGTGTTCAATGGTCAGGTAGGAGATGCAGCGCCGGGCATCGAGCTGATAGGGGGCGGGAAAGGCATCGGTCGGGCAGGCACTCAGGCAGCGTGTGCAGGTGCCGCACCCACCCGCAGGTATGGGCGAGGGGGCAAGGGCCAGCGACGTGTAGACTTCGCCCAGAAACAGCCAGCTTCCATGCTGGCGTGAAACCAGATTGGTGTGTTTGCCCTGCCAGCCCAGCCCCGCCTGTGCGGCCAGTGGTTTTTCGGCCACGGGGGCTGTGTCCACGAATACCTTGACCTCGGCAGCAGGGAGTCCAAGCTTTGTGGCCTCGCCAATCATGAACTGGGCCAGATGCTTGAGCATGCCCTTGATCATGTCATGATAATCGCGGTGGCGGGCATAGACGGATATGGTGCCCCTGTCTGGCGGCAGGGGAATGCGCGGGTCTGTTTCCGGGGCGTAGGAGACACCAAGGCTGACTACACTGCGCGCTTCTGGCCATAGCGCGGTGGGCTGGGCGCGTTCGGCTGTGCGTTCAGCCAGCCAGCCCATGCTGCCATGGTGTCCGCTGGCCAGAAAATCTTCCAGCCGGGCGCGGATTTCGGGGCCGAGATGGGCCGGGCAGAAGCCAATGGCATCAAACCCCAATGCCAGCGCCTTATCGCGAATACGCTCTGTCAGCCGGGCCATGCGCCGTGTGTCGGCTTCTGGCGAGGCCGGGCTTTCAGGGGGCAAGGGGGATGGCGGGCTGGGGCATTTCATCTTCTGTCCAGTCGCTGGCCTGCCACCCGGCGCGGAGTGTATCCGCAAGGGTCTGGAGTGTGCCGGTTGTAATGGCCTCGCGCATCTGGCGCATGAGGCGCTGGTAATAGGCGATATTATGCCATGTCAGCAGCATGGGGCCCAGAATTTCATTCGCGCGGAACAGATGGTGCAGATAGGCTCGGCTGTGGCGGGTGCAGGCCAGACAGTCGCAATGTGGTGAAATGGGACGCGCATCCGTAGCATGGCGGGCATTGCGCAGGTTGAGCGTACCGCGCTCGGTATAAGCACGTGCGGTACGGCCCGCGCGCGTGGGCATGACGCAGTCGAACATATCCACCCCGCGCATGACACCGCCCAGCAGGTCATCCGGCGTGCCCACGCCCATAAGGTAACGCGGCTTGTCCTGCGGCATCAGCGGGGTTGTGGCTTCCAGTGTCGAGAACATGAGGGCCTGCCCTTCACCCACGGCCAGACCGCCGATGGCATAGCCCTCAAAACCCACATCCGTCAGGGCTTTCACGCTTTCGGCCCGGAGTTCAGGCTCCGTGCCACCCTGCACGATGCCGAACTGGCCATAGCCCTCGCGCTGGACGTAAGCCTCACGCGAGCGGGCGGCCCAGCGCATGGACAGGCGCATGGAGGCCGCAATGGCTTCCGGTGGGGCAGGCAGGGCCGGGCATTCGTCAAAGCACATGGTAATGGTGGCATCCAGCGCGTGCTGGATGTCGGTGGAGCTTTCGGGTGTAAGCCGGTGTTCCGAACCGTCGATATGGGAGCGGAAGGTCACCCCATCCTGATCCAGCTTGCGCAGCGCCCCTAGCGACATGACCTGAAACCCGCCGGAATCGGTCAGGATCGGGCCGGGCCAGTCCATGAAACGGTGCAGACCGCCCAGTGCGCGCACCCGCTCGGCACCGGGGCGCAGCATCAGGTGATAGGTATTGCCCAGCACAATGCCCGCACCCGTGGAGCGCACGGCGTCCATGGTCATGGCCTTGACCGTACCAACCGTGCCAACGGGCATGAAGGTGGGGGTGGATACAGGGCCGTGGGCGGTGTGCAGCGTGCCCGCGCGGGCGGCGCCGTCGGTGCTTTCACATGTCCAGTGGAAACGGGTCATGGCAGGGGATTCCGGAGCAGTCAGTCAGTAGAAAGGCGCAGCAGGCAGGCATCGCCATAGGAATAGAAGCGGTAGCCCGAGGCTATGGCGTGGTCGTAAACCTGCCGGGCGCGCTCCACCCCCGCAAAGGCCGAGACCAGCATGAACAGCGTGGAGCGGGGCAGGTGGAAGTTGGTCATCAGCACATCCACAGCCCGGAACCGGTAGCCCGGCCGGATGAAAATGGCGGTCTCTCCTGCGAAGCGGTGTACCACGCCCTGCTCGTCTACCGCACTTTCCAGCAGGCGCAGTGTTGTGGTGCCTACGGCAATGACCCGCCCACCCGCCTTGCGTGTGGCGTTGATGCGCTCCGCCGTTTCAGGCGTGATAACGCCGCGCTCCGTATGCATGTGGTGGCGCGAAATATCAGCCTCTCGCACGGGCAGGAACGTGCCTGCGCCCACATGCAGCGTAAGGGTGCAGCGGCTTATGCCGCGTGCGTCCAGAGCCGCCAGAAGAGCAGGCGTGAAATGCAGCCCCGCCGTAGGGGCCGCGACCGCACCGCGCACCTGTTCAAAAATGGTGGCGTAATCCTGAGCATCGCGCTCGGTTGGGCCATCCGGGCGGTGGATATAAGGGGGCAGTGCCAGTACGCCCGCATCGCGCAGGAAAGTATCGAACGCATCGCCCTCGGCGGAAAACCGCAGCGTTGCCGCCCCGCCTTCTTCCAGAGCCAGCACTTGAGCGGTGTGCACCGTGTTTTCGAAGGTTAGCGTATCGCCCGGCTTGAGGCGGCGCGCATTGCGCACCAGCACATGCCATGTGGCATCGGGGCGGATCTGGTCGAGTGTGATGCCAATCCGGGCCTCGCCCCGCCGGGCCTGCAACTGCGCACGGATAACGGCGGTATCGTTGGCCACGAGCAGATCACCCGGCTGCAACAGGTCCGGCAGGTCGCGGATATGGCGGTCGATCAGGGCCGGGGCTGGGGCGGTGGCATCCAGCAGGCGCGCGGCTTCACGCGGGCGCGCCGGTTCCTGTGCGATCAGGGACTGGGGCAGGGGGAAGTCAAAATCTTCTGTGCGGTCGCTCATGGTGGGCCGGGTTTACGCAATAGGGGCGCGCAACGCCAGAGAAATGCCGCGCCTCTGCTCTGGCGGGCTGCATACGCGGCATCTGAAAACATTTTGCATAAGAGTCATATTTATATTGATATTAAGAATCATTATCATTATGGATGCGATAGTAAATTCTTATTTAAAATTCTCAACCCTGGAGATAAAGGATCTGTCCGTGAGGCCGATTTCTGGAAAAGTGACTGACGCAGCCTCGAACCTTACGCTGCTGGGTGCAACCGTATGGATGGGCGCGCAGTCTTTTGCCTTCGCCGCTGATGTCGATGTGGATCATGCGGATGGTAAAAAGAAAAAAACCGCCGACCATAAACATGCCGGACAGCATAAAACCGTGCCTGGTTACGAGCAGGTCGAGGTTATCGGTCAGTTCAGGAACCGGTCTCCGAAATTTACCGCGTCCATTCTGGATACGCCCAAGAGCGTTTCGGTCATCTCGCGTCAGATGCTCGATGAAACATCCTCCCATACGCTGGCTGATGCCCTGCGCAATGTGCCGGGCATTACAATGGGTGCGGGCGAAGGCGGGAACCCCGTGGGGGACAGGCCTTTTCTGCGGGGGCAGGATGCGCAGTCCAGCACCTTTGTGGATGGCATGCGCGATGTCGGGGCCCAGTCGCGTGAGACATTCAATGTTGAATCCATTGATGTCATCAAAGGTGATACCGGCGCAATCAGCGGGCGTGCTGGCGCTGGTGGTGCGATTGTCATCAACAGCAAGATGCCGAAGTTAACGAACTTTATCGATGCCAATGTCGGTTTTGGTAATGCCGACTACAAGCGTGCGACTTTCGACGGCAACTGGAAGGTAGCCCCCACCGGGGCATTCCGCTTTAACCTGATGGTTGATGACGAGGACAAGGCCGGTCGCGGGCCGACCCATTTTGAGCGCTATGGCCTAGCCCCTTCGCTCTCATTCGGGCTGGGCACACCCAACCGTGTCACGCTGATGTATTATCACATGCAGAATTTCGACACGCCGGATGTCGGTATTCCTTATAACAATCCGAATTTTACGGCCCGGACGGATGGTGCCCCGCGCGTTATGAGCACCGGTAGCGGCGCGCCTGTCTCGGTGCCGTTCGATACATGGTACGGCCTCAAGAACCGTGATCGCAATAATGACGGGATCGACATGGGCACCTTGCGGTTCGAGCATGATTTCAGCCCCAACCTGCATATCCGTAATTCAACCCGTTATTCAGAAACCACGCAGGACGATATCTGGACCATGCCGGACGACAGTAACGGCAATATCTATTACGGCTATGTCTATCGGCGCATGAACAGTCGTATTTCCACCTTCGATACCGCGACCAACCAGACCGATTTCTACGGCACTGTGCATCTGCTCGGGTTCAAGAATTCCTTTGCAATGGGAGCAGAGTTTACCCGTGAGCAGGGCAAGAACGATACCTACGCGGCCTTTGTAAACGGCGTTAATGTGACATCGGGCACGAATTATACGCGCTGCGCCACGGCTCTGGCTTTTTCGTCGGGCACCTGCACTACGCTGCTTAACCCTAACCCTGATGATGCGTATTCCGCCTCGATCCGGCGCGCAGGCAATCCTAACAGCACCCGTTTTGATACCAAGGCGGTTTACCTGACCGATACGATCACTTTTCTGCCGCAACTGCTTGGAAACTTTGGTGTCCGCCTCGACAATGTTCAGAGCACCTTCCGTTCCGGAGGGCTGGAATACGGGCGGGGCGACAACCTGTTTACCTATCAGGGTGGCCTTGTTTACAAACCTGCACCCAATGGATCGATTTATGTTTCTTACGCGACCTCAGCCATTCCGCCGGGCAACTCGGTGGGGCAGGGTTCGGATGATATTTCGCTGGGGGCGGATCGTTCCGGCAATGTGGGCTCCGTGCTCAAACCCGAGCGGGATCGCACGATTGAAGTCGGCACAAAATGGAGCCTGATGCATAACAGGATTTTCGTAACCGGAGCTCTGTTTCAGATCGACGCCAGCGATTTCAAGATCACGACTGCAACGGGGGGTATTGCCAATGGCGGCAAAAAGCGCACCCGCGGTGGCGAAATCAGCATTAACGGCCAGTTGACCAGATGGTGGGAAGTCTCGGGGGGATATTCCTATCTCGATGCGCGGCTTATCGAATATGGTGGCTCGGGTGCTAGCGCAGGCCTGATGAACGGTCGCCATGCCCCCAACACGCCTGAAAACAGCCTGTCGCTATGGACAACGTTCCGGCCTGTCGAAAATCTGAAACTGGGTGGCGGTGTGTATTATATGAGCCGCATTTACGGCACGGATTCACCCACAGCACCAAAATTCGTGCCCGCATACTGGCGTTTCGACTTTATGGCCAGTTACCGCTTTCTCAAGCATTATACGCTGCAGCTCAATATCCAGAATATTGCTAACACGCGGTATTTCATACAGGCCTATACGACGCATTATGCCCTGCAGGCTCCGGGGCGGACCGCGATGGTCAACATGAATGTCCACTTCTGAGGAGCACGCGGCCCTTCTGGTCCTTGTCACGCAGCATGCAAGGGCTGGGGATGCACAGGCGCAACTGGCTTTGGGCCAGTTGCTGCTTAACGGGATTGGCACCGGCCGGGACGAGAAAACGGCTTTCCGATGGTTTCTGGCCAGCGCCCTTCAGGGGCAGGCCATGGGCTGCAACATGGTCGGGCGCTGCCGCGAACTGGGTTGGGGGGTAGCACTCGACACGGCTGAGGCCATGCCATGGTACCGGCGTGCGGCACAGGGCGGGCTGGACTGGGGCATGTATAATTACGCAACGGGCCTGACACTGGGCTGGAATGGTGCGCGCGATCATGACGCCGCTTTTTTGTGGTTCAGGCGTGCGGCAGCCCTTGGGCACTGTAAGTCCTTTAATATTATAGGCGGCTTTTATGAGGATGGCTGGGCCTGTCCGCGCGACTTGCGCAGGGCACGGGGTTGGTACGCCGCTGCCGCCCGGTGCGGCGACTTTCGTGGGCACTTCAATTACGGCCGGTTCCTGTTGCGCGAAAACCGGCTTGAGGACGCAGCCTACCATTTTGACCTCGCCCGTCAGTCAGGCACGGCAGCCTTTGTTGAAAAAATGGACGCCTTTTTGTGCACGACAGGTGGTATGGAGCCGCCTGCCATGGTGCCGCTTTCTGGCGGAAAACCGGATAGGGCAGTTCTGAACGAATATGCTGTGGAAGTGTATTATGGATAAGGCAATTGAAGGCTAGAAATGTATCTGAAACAATTCTAGATTTCCATGGCTTCTACCTGAAAGGTGTTCCATGGCATTGTATACTGCTAGTCAACCCGAGAATATTAACCCGGTCATTACGATGGCACGGGTATGACAGTCGAGCATGGCGCCTCCCCGGTGAGCGTGCGGAACGAAGTATATCCACTGCGCGCATGGCTGCCAAAAACAATTATTTTAGGTACCGCAGAGCTGTTTCTGTTCCTCAATATTCTGTGGATATGGCGTTACCGGGCCGGGCAGGCGCTCGATATTGATGAGGCAGGTTATTTTGCTACGGCCCTAAGCGATTATCGCGCATGGCTGCTCCATGGTTTCCTTGGCTGGATAAAAGAGGTGGAAGCACCGTCCATCCAGTCGCCGATAACCACAGCGCTTTCATCTGTTCTTTATATGATGGCCGGCCCGGTTTCGGAACTTGGTTATCTTGTCCCGATTGCTTTTGGCGCAGGGACGGTCATTTTGAGCTACCTGATTGCGCGTAGGCTTGCAGGCGAATGGTTTGGTACGCTTGTGGCGGTCTTTGTCGCGACCTCTCCAGCAATTATCAATTTCAGCCGCAATTTTAATTTCGCCATGGCGGCAACATTTTTTACGACGCTCGCTTTGTTATGCCTGTTGCTTTCCAAGGGGTTGTCCAGCCGCCGCTGGTCGATCGCATTGGGGGTGTCCGTTGGCCTGATGGTGCTTGGCCGCACCATGACACTGGCGTTCTATCCCGCGATTGGTGCTGCCGTGCTCTGGGCGGTGTTCACGAATGACAGGCACAGAAAGCGGGCATTGCTCAATGCCGTGATAGCAGGGGTGATAGCGGTCCTGACTGCATCGACATGGCTGATATTTAGTTGGGAGCGTGTTTTTGGCTATCTTTTTTCCTTTGGGTATGGAGCAAAGGCCAAAAACTATGGTCCTTCGGCTTTCTGGGAAAGTGTAAGAATAACGGTCCAGTATCTGGGTATTTACGCGCAGTTGCGGCATTTCCTGTGGCTTGTATTGGGGTGGATGGCCCTTATTGCATCGGGGGGATACGCCCTGCGGCATACAGGCAGGAACGACCTTTTTTCCAGACTGTCTTCATCCGCTATTGCACCGATCGTTATTTTTTCGGTGCTTTCCATGGCCGCACTCATGAGTTCATCGAACAAAGGGAGTGGTTTTTCTATTCCGCTGTTTCCCGCGATTGCCATTGTAGCACTTTATGGCCTCTACACCCTGTTTCAGAACCGGCAATGGCAGGGGGTTGTCAGTGCGCTGGTGGTTGTTTCTTCGGTTGCTGCGGCCTTTCCCTTGATGGGTATGGGCCCACCTTTCTACCGTGAGGCCAATATTAACCTGCCACTGATTCACACTATTCCAAAAGCGGATTCACGGGCACCGATTTATGGCTACATGCTCAGCGGCCAGCTCGGAAGTCCTGATGTGCCCACCGTCATTTCGGCAGACGAGTCTCGTCAATGGGTGGCGGCGGCTGATCAAATATCTCTTATACTCCACGACATGACACCACCGGGAAAAGAGGTGAAGTTCGGTTTTAGAACTTATGTGCTCAACGGGAATACAGTGCTGTTTGCTAATGGCAGACGGGTGGGCACGCCACTGCCCATTGATCAGGCTCCCCCTTTTCCGGGCACAGTAGAGGATTACAGGCACTGGATTGAAGCAAGCCCGAGTTGCTCTTTACTGTCTTCTCCCGGCACAGCGGGCGATATTCTTCCTTCGGTTGATGTGCCAGCACTGGAGCAGGCTGCAACGCTAAGCGGTTTTTCCGTAAAACAGGTCACGCATATGCCCAACGGCCGGGAAATCCGGTTCTGGTCAAGGCCCTGTCAATAATGACGCCCAAGCGGCATTTGTCGGGTTGATATGGTTTTTGCCACGGCTGTTTACTGTCTGCATCCTGTGGTGTTGCCGGTAGCAGCCGTGGCTTTAACACGGGGTATCTACGGTGCTTATGGGCCGATATCAGCGCTCGGAATGGCCCAGATTGACAGGGATGCGACGCGCCCCGTACAAAAGCACAGGTCGAGGTTCGGACAGAAAAGCTACACGCAAAATCCGGTCTTTTACCTTGCATGAAAGGGGGCAACTCCGCCCGATGCGGGTGCGCTCCCAGATCGACAAGGAGAGAAACACATGTCCTATGCCCTGCTTGATGCGGCCCGTGTTGCCAAGGCTGCCGAGGTTTCGCTCGGTGTGCTCAAGAGCGTCACGGAAACATCCGAGGCGCATACGCGCAAGGTTATCATGATTGAACGGATCGAGGCGCTGGCCAAGGCAGCTTCGGAATCCGGGCAGGGTGTAACCCTGACATCCGAGGAATTCTGGCTGATCAGCCGCAACTGGTAGGGGCTGGCTATGACGTTTGTTCTTGAAAGCCCGGCTTTTGTTACCGGGGATGTGCTGCCTCAGGCACAGGTTTATGACGGCATGGGCCAGACAGGGGCCAACCTGTCTCCCGCGCTGACATGGAAAGGCGCTCCGGAAGGCACGCGCAGTTTTGTGGTGACGGTTTATGATCCGGATGCCCCGACAGGCTCTGGCTGGTGGCACTGGGTGGTGGTGAATATTCCCCCACAGGTGACAGCCCTGCCGGAAGGTGCGGGTTCAGGCAAGGGGGGCCTGCCGGAAGGCGCTTTGCAGATCCGTACTGATTTTGGCGCGCCGGGATACGGTGGGGCGGCCCCACCGCCGGGGCGTGTGCACCGGTATATCTTTACGGTTTACGCGCTGGATGTACCCGCTCTTGATGTGGGGGCGGATGCCAGCCCGGCTATGGTGGGTTTCATGGTCCACCATCACCAGCTTGGCGCGGCCAGCCTGACCGCGCTGTATGGCGGTTCCGCCAAATAAGACTCTCTGCGGGTCTGGCTGGTGCGTATCAGTCCAGCCAGGCCAGCAGCGGCGGGAGATACTGTTCTAGCTTGATGCGCACGGGCATCAGGTAAGCATTGCCCTGTGTGTGTGACAGTTCGCGCAGAACCCGCCCCGCAAACGCGACATTGGCCTCCAGTGTGGGGGAGAAATCATGCGGGAAGACGATATGGTTCGTGGTTTCCCAGTATGAGCGCGAACGCGGTCCGATAACGGGGGAGAGCCCCCAGAACACGGTCTCGTTCTTGAGCCATTCACGACACAGGTCGAACAGTTTGAAATCGAAAACCGGCTGGGTAAAAAACCCTTCAGCCCCGGCATCTTTCTTGCGGGCAACGTCTTCGAGTTCCTGCCATGGCGCGCGGCGATAGGGGTCGAACGCGGCATAAACCCGCAGGTGCGGGGCTTCACGCCTGTAGCGGCGGATAATGCTTTCCGAACTGTTGGGGTAGGTGCGGCGCGACAGGTCGGCCGGTGGGTCGCCATGCACAACCAGCACTTCCTCCAGTCCCGGCTGATTCGCGCCGGGCAGGGGGGCATCGGGGGCGATGTCGATGGCGCGCACATGCGCGATGATACGCTTGCAGTAAGGCTGCGCGAGTGTGGCCGCATCCCAGCTGCGCAGGGGAAAGCGCATGAGATCGGGGATGTTGAGCGTATCCGCCGCAGGAAACAGGGTTTTGACGGTCCGGGCTTCGTTTATCAGGTCTTCCGGTGTGCGCGGTACCAGTTCGATAGATAAGCGGGCCAGACTCACGGCAGTTTTCCCTCTATCTGCAGGCGTGCTGCTGCCAGTGTGTTGCTCAGCAGGCAGGCAATGGTCATGGGGCCAACGCCGCCGGGCACGGGGGTAATGCGCCCGGCAACGGTTGCGACTTCATCAAAGGCGACATCACCCACAAGGCGGCTTTTGCCGTCTGGCGTAGTGGTGCGGGTAATGCCCACATCAATGACCGTGGCACCGGGCTTGACCCAGTCCTTGCGCACCAGTTCGCGGCAGCCGGTGGCCACAACCAGAATATCCGCCTCACGCGCGACAGCCGCCGTATCGCGGGTGTGGATATGCGCAATGGAGACGGTGCAGCCTTCGGCCAGCAGCATCAGGGCCAGCGGTTTGCCAACCAGATTAGAGCAGCCGATCACCACCGCATGCAGGCCGGTCATGTCGCCAAGCTGGTCGCGCAGCAGCAGCAGGCAGCCAAGGGGGGTGCAGGGCACGATACCGGGCAGATTGACGGCCAGCCGTCCGGCATTGACCTCGCCCAGCCCGTCCACATCCTTTTCAGGGGCGATGGCGTTGGTAACGCGGCGCGCATCCAGTCCGGCGGGCAGGGGAAGCTGCACCAGAATACCGTGAATTTCGGGGTCGTTGTTCAGCCTGTCCACCAGCCCGAGCAACTCTTCCTCAGATGTGGTTTCGGGCAGCATATGCATGAACGAGCGCATGCCCGCATGGTGCGTCTGTATGGCCTTGTTGCGGACATAGACCTCGCTGGCCGGGTCGTTCCCCACCAGTACAACGGCAAGACCGGGCGTGACGGCATGGCGGGCATGGAAGGCCTGCACCTCCTCGCGCACCGTGTTTCGCAGCGTGGCGGCGAAGGCCTTGCCGTCGATAAGCTGGGCGCTGGGGCCGGAGGAAAGAGGGGTGCTGGTGCTGCTCATTGCTTCTGTCGCCGGAGGGTGTGGTCTTGCTGGTGTAAGGAATGAGTCGGGCATACGCAAAAAGGAACGCCCCTGCAATGCCGTGAACCCTGAGGGCGGGTGGTGCGGCAGGGGTGGCAGAGAGTGGTTTGTGCGGCTTGCCGCCCTGTGTGGCAGCCGATGCCGGTGTATCGTAGCGGCGGCGCGGGCTGAGCTGGGCATGCCGTCTTGTGTGGTGGGGTGACGGCCTATGAAGGCGTGCTGTCTCCTTCCTTGCCATCGCCATCTTTGCGATAAGGCGACAGCGCCATCAGGGTCTCGGCTTCGGCACGCATGGCCGGGCGTTCGCTTTGCAGGTAGTCCTGCACGGCACGGCGCAGGGAGGGATTTTCCAGCCAGTGGGCCGAATGGGTCAGTACCGGCAGGTAGCCGCGCTGGATCTTGTGTTCGCCCTGTGCTCCGGCTTCTACCCGTTCCAGCCCATGAGCAATGGCAAAGTCTATTGCCCGGTAATAGCAGAGTTCAAAATGCAGGAAGGGCCATTCCCCCCTGCATCCCCAGTTGCGACCGAACAGGGTGGTGCCGCCCAGAATATTCAGCGCCATGGCAACGGGGGTCTGGCCATGGCGTGCTACCATCATCACAACCACATCGCCCAGCCGGTCGGACAGGAGTGGAAAAAAGCTGTCGGCCAGATACGCACGGCCCCATTTGCGGTCGATCGTATCTTGATAGAAACTGTAAAAAGCCTGCCAGTCTTCTGCAGTTATGGCCTGCCCACGCAGGGTTTCAAATGTCAGGCCACAGCTATTGGCCTCGCGTCTTTCGCGCCGGATGCTTTTGCGCTTGCGGGAGGAAAGGGTGGCGAGGAAATCGTCAAAACTTGAAAAACCCTGATTGTGCCAGTGATATTGCACACCAAGCCGCGGCAGCCACCCGCGTTCGGTCAGCAGGGTGCTTTCCTCGGGCTGGCAGAACGTCACATGGACAGAAGAAAGCCCCGTATCACCGCAGATCTGGCGGAGCGCATCGGCCAGCACGGCGCGGGTTTCAGGCGGGGCGGCAGGGTGTGCCAGCAGGCGTGGGCCGGGTGCCGGGGTAAAGGGCACGGCACATTGCAGCTTGGGGTAGTAGCGCCCCCCCGCCGCGTTAAAGGCGCGTGCCCACCCCTGATCGAATACATATTCGCCCCAGGAGTGTTCCTTGAAATAAGCCGGGCAGACTGCGGCCAAAGCCCCATCGGGGCTTTGCAGGCGCAGGTGGCGGGGTATCCAGCCTGTTTCGGGGCTGACGGAACCACTGTCTTCCAGCGCGCTCAGAAAAGCATGGCTGATGAACGGGGCATCCGGCCCGGCGCAGGAATCCCATTGTGCCGGGGGAATGGCATGAATGCTGTCATGCAGAGTAACGGCCCAGTCAGCCATGGCGATCACGCTCCCTGTAGGGGGCCGCCTCCCACCCCGGTGGAGGGGAGGCCGGGCATTACGCGATTTCGAACAGTCCTTCGACTTCCACCGGAGCGTCCAGCGGCAGGGACGGCACGCCCACGGTGGAGCGCACATGGCGTCCGGCATCACCAAACACGGCTACCGCCAGATCGGATGCACCGTTCATGACCGTGGCCTGTGCTGTAAAGTCCGGTGTGCAGGCAATGAACCCGCCCAGCCGTACCACGCGCTTGACGCGTGAGAGATCGCCAATGGCGGCTTTCACCTGCGCGATAACGTTGATCATGCTGTAACGGGCGGCCTGCACAGCGGTTTCGACTGTGACAAGTCCGCCCAGCTTGCCGGTGGCGAACAGCGCGCCATCAAGTAGCGGCAACTGGCCTGAAACCACCAGAGTCGAGCCTGTCTGCACGCAGGCGACATAATTGGCGACCGGGGCAGCAGGCACGGGCAGGATGATGCCAAGAGCTTCAAGGCGGGATTCGGGGGTGTTCATAGCGGGTTCTTCCCTTGATCGTTGCGTGCCTACGGGTCAGCAGACCAGCCGCAGGCCACGCTTTCTCTGTCCTGAAGGGGTATCATCCTCACCGGGCAGGTCAAGCGGCAGGAGCGGGTCGGGCTCTGTCTGGGTATCCTGATGCGGCCCGTCGGGCAGGCGTTTGCCCAGATAGGTGTCTGACAGGGCGCGGAACACGTAATCCAGCATGGACGTGGCGTAAGAGGCCACGGGGTCGCCCTCTACCGTGCCAGCCGGGCCAAAGCAGGAATAGGCAAAGTTATCCACAAAGGCATCGAGTGGTGCGCCGTATTGCAGCCCGATGCTGACAGCTTCGCCAAAGCTTTCCATCAGGCCGCGCACCATGCTGCTTTCCCGTGTGGGGGAGAGCGAGAGTTCGCCCAGCGTGCCGTCTTCATATTCTCCGGTACGCATGAACAGGCGGTGCCCGCCAATGCTGGTTTTCTGGGTAAAGCCGCCATGCCGGGCGGACAGGGCGCGCCGTGCGCCACGTTCGAGCTTCTGGCGCGCGGGGGCGGGCAGAGCTTCGGGGCGGGCGGGCATACGG